>CAZPZP010000137.1:0-8088 GCA_964591025.1 uncultured Chthonomonadaceae bacterium | reverse complement strand
ACGCTATTGTACCGTCAAGCACTGCCTTCCGAACATCACTCTGCGTAAGGTGAGTATAAAGATGTAGGCGTTTACGTCGCTTACATCCTAAAGAGAAGCCTCTCCCGCAAAAAATACAGACTTTGACGAAATCAGCGCGAAAAGTTGCGAAATCAGTATTCGAGCAGGAAATTCTTGGAAACTTGGAGAAATAAGGCAGATATTCAATCGTTGTGGAGTCTTCATTTTGCCAGTTGCCTCTCAATCTGCCCCTTTTCGCGCCATTGGTCGCTTTCACTGGCGGCTGATCGCCCTCGTGCTTCTCGTCAGCATTGCCGCTTTTGCACTGGCACAGCGTCGCAAATCTCTCGCACAGCCGCGCCTTGTGGGAACAACAAACGTCTTTCCGATTTCGATACGGCACGCTGAAGATGCTTGGTACTGGCGCGATCAGACAAAAGACACCGGAGGGCGTTTGATGCGAATCTCCGCTTCCGGCTCTCAGGTCATTGCCAAGGCAGACGCGCTCTCTTGCTATGCTCTTGGAGAAGGCAAATTGGGTTGGATTGAACGCAATGGGCGCGAATGGACGGTTTTGCTTGCAGAGTCGGATGGCAGCAATCCGCGTTCCCTCTATAAGAACACAGCGGAACCCATGGGAATAGCCATTGCTCAGGGACGTATCTACTGGCTGAATCGTGTTCCTGCCCTCGCACGCGATTCGGGTCTGTTTCCCTCGTTATCGCCCACTTTAGAGGTCGTCTCGATGTCGCTGAGTGGAGGCAAGCCAAACTCTGTGGCACTCCTTTACGAGTCTGAAGACGGAGAGATGCTGGGTCTCCATGGAAACGTGCTTGCCATCGCCACCTATCGCCGCACACTGCCGGGCAGTTTCTGTCTCTATCGAGTTCCGCTGGGCGAAGCATTTCCCGTTCGGGTCGCCGGTGAGCGCGGATTGTCTCGCTCCTTGCTGACACGTGACGGAGATCTCTACTGGACGGCTCCCAGCAAAGAGGTTGCAGGACCGCCCACGGCGATCACTCTCCGCCGTCTCGATGCCAATGGGCGTGCCGAAACCCTCTCCGACTGGCTTCCGCTTTCCGGCGAACTTTACGAGACAACTGAGGGAGTCCTCTACGGAGACCGTTCCATCGGGGGCAGCCTTTACCCCGCAGGACGAAGCGATCAGTTCCCTGAGCCGCTTGCGGTTCCTGTCGGCTATACCGCTGTTGCCGCAGGGGAAGGGCTGATGCTGCTTGCCCCTGCGAAGGCAGACTCCGCTCAATTCACTTTTTACGAGATGTCTTTGCCATGATTCCTAAATCGAAACAACAGATCAGTCCAAAAATTACCGCCGCCGTTCTTTTGAGCGTGCTGGTCATGGTGCAATGGCTCTGGTGGCGCGGACTGGTGACGAAGTCGAAAGGCGGCGACGGCTCAGGTCGTCCGAATCAGTCACTGGCGACAGGCGTGAATATCCCTGTTGTTATTGGCAGGAAGGATGTTTTCGTCGAGACGCTCGCCGGTGCGCCGGAGCCGGGCGATACCGACGGAGCCGGGTATCGGGCGCAATTCGATACCCCCATGGGATTGGACTTCGACAGGCAGGGCAATCTCTACGTCGCCGACAGCCGCAATCATCGGATACGCCGCATCACTCCGAGCGGTGTAACCACAACACTGGCAGGCAGCAAACCTGGCTATGCAGACGGCACGGCGGCACAGGCACAGTTCTTTTTGCCCTGCGGAGTGGTGGTTTCCCCCGATGGAACGATCTATGTGGCAGATACGGGCAATCATCGCATTCGGCGCATCAAAGACGGACAGGTGACGACACTGGCAGGAAGCGTTTCAGGGCGGGCGGACGGGCAGGGAACAGCGGTGAAATTCAACCTGCCCTGTGCCGTGACGTATACGGCAAGCCCCAAGCCTCTCCTTTACGTCGCCGACTCACTGAACCGGCGCGTGCGGATTCTTGACCTCGATGGCAGCGTCACGGGCGGCTGGGACGTTCCCGGCGTCCCGACTGCTGTGCTTGCTGGAAATCCGCCAACAGTTGCCGTTCCCCAAGCCGGTGCGTTTCTCTCCGGCACGAAAACCCTCCGCAACCTCCCGATTGATTTGGGCGAAACCGAAGGCAAGCAGAGCGATTTTACTCTGCGCCGTCCGCTGAGTCTTTGTGCCGCCCCCGGCGGCTGGTTTGTGACGGACGCGGAACAGTGCGGAGTTTTCTATGTCAAAGAGGGCAAAGCGTTTTTGCTGGCGGGCAGATCGCATGGACACACTCCGTTTCCCGGCTGGGAGGACAACGACGGGCATCGCGCCCTCTTTGGTCAGGTCAGCGCAATCGCATCGGACGGAAAGGGACATCTCTACGTGAGTGACACAAGCTCGAACTGTATCCGGCGCATCACCCTGCCGGAAGATTTAGGCGGACGAAGGGAGACATTGCCCTGAACGTAGAAATTGATCATCTGAGCAAGGTCTATGAAGGCGGTCACACCGGACTGCACGAGACGACCCTGACAATCGAGGAGGGCGTTTTTGCCTTGCTGGGACCGAACGGCGCAGGCAAAAGTACGCTGATGTCCATTATCGCCACGCTTCAGGAGCCGACAGGCGGAACCGTGCGCGTGAGCGGCTATGATGTCCGCCGCCAAAAGCAGGAGATACGCAGTCTGCTCGGCTATCTGCCTCAAGATTTCGGGCTTTATCCCTCGCTGACAACTTATGAGACGCTGGATTACATGGCACTGCTCTATAATATCAAAGACCCTGCTGATCGCCGCCGCCGTATCGAGTCGGCAATGGAACGGGTCAACCTCAGCAATCTGCGGAACCGCCCTGTCGGCGCGTTGTCAGGCGGAATGAAACAGCGCGTTGCGCTGGCACAGGCATTTTTGCACTCCCCGAAACTTCTCATTGTGGACGAGCCGACTGCCGGTCTCGATCCCGAAGAGCGCATTCGCGTCCGCTCTTTGCTGGCAGAGTTGGGCGGCACAGGAGTCATTTTGCTCTCAACGCACCTTATCGAAGATGTGGAGGCAGTCGCGGACAAAGTGGCGGTGTTGTATCAGGGGCGCATTCGATTTGTGGGAGCGATCCGCGAGATGATGGAGACGGTGCGCGGCAAGGTGTGGCAGATCGAGATGCCCACCACAGAACTCAACGGGTTTCGGGGTCGCTATCTGGAGACGGGACTGTTGCGCGATGGCGCAAACGTCCGGGTTCGGGTCGTCGCGGACACAGTGACCGAAGCCCATGCCGTGGCAGTCGAGCCGAATCTGGAAGACGCCTATATTCGCTTTATGCGCGAGGACACTCACGATGTCCGTTGAAATTCCGCGTGTCGCCTCTACCGGAACAGCTCCGCTGACTGCAATCGCGTGGACAGAATTGCGGATGGGACTCCGCGACGGACTTTTTCGATTCGTCGCTGCCCTGCTGCTCGCTTTGGGCTGGTCGGTGGGGAGTGTCGGCGGGCGCGGGGTCGCCATGTCCGCCTATGCAACGGGAGAAACCGCCTGTCAGTATCTTGGCGTTGCGGTCACGCTCTGGGTCTCGATGGGTGCGGTACGAGAGACAGCATTGCGGACAGAAGCCTTGATTTTCACCAAGCCTCAGCCGCCGGAACGCCTGGCACTGGCGCGATTTCTCGGCATTTTCGGACAGGTGCTGTGTTTTCTGAGCGCGTTATTTCTTGGCGCGATTTTGGGACGGCTGATGTCAGAGGGCAATCTGTTCGGCTTTCCTGCCTATGGGTATCAGTTCCTCAGATCGGCAGGGGTTCTCTTTTTTGCCGCAAGTGCAAGCTATTGTCTGGCACTGCTCGCAGACAGCATCACCGCTGGAATGTTGGTGACTCTCTACTGGATTATTGCGCTGGCGGGTCGTGCTTTTCTGGCAAAATTCTATTTCCCATGGTATACGCAAAATCTCCCCGCGTATGTGTTTCTCGGCGCGGGACTGCTCGGTTTCGCCCTTTGGTTCAGTCGGCGCAGTCTGCGGGGAGAAAGCAAGGCGGCTCTCTCTGTCCGTATTGCTGCCCCCGTTTCGCTTCTGCTCGGTGTTTGGCTTCTCTGGGCGACAATACGCGGAGGACATGATCCGCTGGCGATTCAGAACCCCGCGCTGGAACGAATGTCGTACCAGACGATACTGCAAGGTCAGCTGACGCCGGGATTTCTGCTTCCCGATCAGAACGGCAAACCGACGCGATTATCACAATTTCCGGGACGAATCCTTCTCATTGCCCTCTGGTCTCCGCGTGAAGCCGACTCGACCTTGATGCTCTCGCGGCTCGACGCAATCTCGCGTCAGTATGGAGCGTCCGGGGTGACGCCGGTTGCGATCTGTCTCAGCGAGGATACGGGAGCCGCCGCGACTTTTGCTCTGGGCGAACGCCTCGATTTCCCGATGGTCTACGATTGGGGAACGCACAACGCCGCCAAAGACGAGGAGACTTCTCCGCTGGCTGTCGCCTACAGTGCGGGGCGATTGCCGCGACTGGTCATCACGGATCGGCGGCATCGTGTTCGCACCATTCTTGAAGGTCTCGATACCTACGAAGGCTCCGAGTTGGAACGAACCCTTCTACAGCGTCTGAAAGAGGAGCCGGAGTGACCCGCCATGCTCAGTCGTGCCTTACTTCGCTATAATTTTCGTGTCCTGATGTTTCACAACTGGTGGCTGCTCGTCATTCCACTTGCCGTGAGTCAACTGACGGTGTTCTGGACACTTGCGACTCAACCGTTTGCGCCCACTTTGCCCGCCAACGCCGTAGAGTTGATTTCGCCTCTCCTTGCCGCGTTTCTCTGCGCCCATCTGCTGTCGGCAGAATACCGTTCGGGGATCGGGGCGGTGCTTGCCTCCAAGCCGATAGACATCGGCAAGGTCGTTTTTTTGCGGCTGGTGATCGCCATCGGATTGGTGTGGGTATTGGGCTGGCTTTCCCTGTTCGCGTTCTTCTTCGGCATGGCTCCCTATCCGCTTCTGCCGCCGGGAATCGCCTTCATGGTGTCAAGCCTGTTTTTGGGGTTGTTTGCCCTGACATTCGCCACCTTGTTCCGCCATCCGTTAGCCGGGTTTGGCATCGCCGCAATCTACTGGGCATTAGACCTGTCTATTGGTTCGCCAATGAACCCTTTTCTTTCGTTGAAGTCACTCGCTGCGTCCATTCCGATCTCCACCGTTATCGTGGAACAACCCTTGACGGATCACTGGTGGATTGCGAAAACACTACTTTTGCTGGCTGCCCTTGCCCTCTATAGAGGGCAAAGGCGATTACTTTTCACGCTTGGTTCGCCTCTTACAAAACGGCGCAAGCGAAGCACGTTGGCATGGGCAGGGGGAGTGTTTGCCCTCTATATCATTACGGGGGCGTCGGCGAAGGTCATCTACGGTTATACCCATCGCGGGCGGCTTTTTCCCAACGATGCGGCTTGGTTTCGGCGGCAGTTTGCTCCCTACTCCCCGCTGCCTGTCGCCTCGCTGTTCGGTCCCAATTTCCAACGCTATTTGGGGTCTATTCCCAATGCGTGGCGGGTGATGCAGGACGGTGAGGGGGATACAATGGGGGACACTGAACAGCATCGCCGCGACCTGGGCATCGTCTTGGACACAGCACCGAACAGCATTTGGGCATCGAGTTCAGCAGAACTGCTGGCACGGTTGAGGACACGAGCCAGTACACCGACAGAGGAGAAAACGGCGAATTACCGCGTTGTGGCGGATCGCTATGGGAGCAGTCCCTATACCCTATTCGCTTTGCAGCAGATCGCGCATATCTATGCGGACGCCATTCCTCAAGACCGGAAATTCGAGCCGAAAGCGCGTGCGGCTTATCTTGCCCTCCAGACGCGGTTTCCCGGCAGTGTCTACAGCGCGGAAGCCCTGCGTTTTCTGGCAGAGAGTGACCGGAATCGCGGAGATTTGCCTTTAGCGACCCGCTACGCACAGCAGTGGATCGAGGCAGCACCCGTCTATGAGAAGTTTGTGGCTTATCTTTTGTTGGCAGAAATCTCCCAGCAAGGAGGCAAAATTAGTGATGCGAAACAGGCGGCACGTCAGGCGGTAGAAGCGGTGAAGGTGTTCCGAAATGCGGTCAGGACGGGAAGCGTTCCCCTCTCTGAAACACGTCGCTTGCGCGTGGAGAGTGAGGCAAATGATATAGAAACCCGCGCCAAATCGTTGCTCTGAACGTTTTTGCGGGGGCTTGAGGATTGCAAAGCCGATTGCTTGAACGCGATGGTACGCAGCGCGACGAGACAATCGTTTCGCAACAGAAAAACGCTTCTCCATGCCGCCTCAAGGCGACAGTCCCCGCGTCTTGATTCTTATGGAAAGCAAACCGCGCCGGGTCTGAAAACAGCCAAACTGTCAAAACATGGCGCGGATATTTATGTCAACGTCTCACCTAATTACAAGGCAAAACTGATGCTCATCGGATTGATACTCGCTATGGTAAACCCAAACCCCGCCAAAATTTCCGCGCCCGAACTCAAACTTTGGTATCGTCAGCCCGCCGCACAATGGGTGGAAGCATTGCCCGTAGGCAATGGACGCTTGGGCGCGATGGTCTTTGGCGGCACAAACAGCGAACGCATCCAACTCAACGAAAACACGCTCTGGGAAGGCTATCCGCGAGAGACAACCAACCCAAAATCGGGCGAAGCGTTGCCAGAAGTGCGCCGTCTGCTGTTTGCGGGCAAGGTCAAAGAGGCAACGGATTTAGCAGAAAAAACCATGCTCGGCAATCCGATAGGCGTTCGCTCGTATCAAACGCTCGGCGACTTGCGGTTTGAGATGCAGCACTCGGCAACGGTGACGAACTACCGGCGCGAATTGGATTTGCACTCTGGCATTGTAACGGTGAGTTATACGAGTAACGGCGTTCACTATACGCGAGAGATTTATGCTTCTGCCGCCGATCCCGTAATCATTGTCCACCTGACGGCGAACCGACGCGGAGCCTTGAGTTTCACCGTCAAACTGCATCGCGAGCAGGATGCCGTTACGACTGCCGCCGCCAATCTGCTCACAGTGCAGGGGCAATTGCGCGACGCGCCCAATGCCACTGAGAAAGGGCGCGGCTTGAAGTTTATGGCGAAACTTGCCGCCAAAGCCTCCAACGGCACAATTACGCCGCAAGGCAATGCGCTCACGATTCAAAACGCGACCACTGCCACATTGTTCCTGACCGCAGGAACCAACTTTCGCGGACGCAATCCCGAACAACTCTGCAACAACGGATTTCGGCATCTCGATGACGCGCCTCACATTTTGCGCCGCGCCCATCTCAAAGCACATCGCGCCCTGTTTCGCCGCGTCACGCTCGATTTAGGCACAACCTCGAATGCCGCACTTCCTACTGATGAACGCCTCGCCGCCTTCCAAAAAGGGGCGGACGATCCGGCACTGCTCGCGCTCTATTTCCAATATGGGCGTTATCTGCTCATGGGCAGTTCGCGGCAGGGCGGGCTTCCGGCAAACTTGCAGGGCTTGTGGAACGAGCATTTCAACGCGCCTTGGGGTTCGGATTACCATACCAACGTCAACCTACAGATGAACTATTGGCACGCCGAAACCACCAACCTCGCGGAGTGCCATCGCCCTCTCTTGGATTTTGTCGAAACGCTGGTTCCTTCGGGGCGCAAAACCGCCAAAGTTCACTATAACGCACGCGGTTGGGTCGTCCACCACCTCACGGATATTTTCGGCTACACCACTCCCGCCGATGGCATTTGGGGTGTGTGGTGTATGGGCGCGGCATGGCTCGGTCAGCACTATTGGGAGCATTACACTTTTGGGGGCGACAAGACCTATTTGGCACAGCACGGCTATCCCGTCATGAAAGATGCCGCGCAGTTCATTCTCGATTTTCTCACGCCGGAACCTAAAAGCGGCTATTTGGTCACGGCTCCGTCGCACTCGCCCGAAAACCGCTACCGAATGCCCGACGGAACCGAATCGATGTTCACCTACGGCGCGACAATGGACTTGCAGATCATTCACGATCTCTTCACGCATTGTATTGCGGCTTCGGAGTTATTGGGAACCGACGCCGCCTTCCGTGCCGAACTCCAAACCGCCCTTAAACGCCTTCCTCCC
>CAZPZP010000136.1:0-8146 GCA_964591025.1 uncultured Chthonomonadaceae bacterium | reverse complement strand
CTGTTTTTGAGTCGGGTACGTTCTTGTACCCGACTTATGCAAGAGGTCTATTGTACCCGGTTTCGGTGGTGTGCTTTCAGTTGCCGGAGAGGATGCAGACCTGCCACGTTTCGATGAACTTGGCGCGTTTGTTGGCTTTGCGAATCAGGGCGGCGTCCTCGTTGGAGATATACACGTCCTTGAAGTCGGATTTGGTCGCTTTGATCACAAGCGGTTTCTCGCCAGCACGCTTCGATTTCTCCAATGAGGACGAATAATCGAGAATACCCTTGTCCAGAACCGTATCGGGATCGGGAATGTATGCCTGATCGGGATAGACAACATTGCCGTCTTCGTCCAAAATGCGCGGACTCATGGAACGCTCGATCTTCAAGCCCTCCGCGTCTATAATCAAACCGGAATACTTCTCATCCATAACTTGAACAGGCTTTGTCTCTTCCTCTGTGGTCTCTTTGGCAAGCGTTCTGTCCGGCTTCGGGGCAGATTTCGATTTGTCGGGCGTGACGCCGAGCGTGGGAATACGAGAGAGCAATTTTCGCACAAAGCCCCAAGTCGCGGTTTGGCGTCCTTTGAGTGGCTCCGTTGTCAGCCAGCCTTCCGAGACGGCGGCAGAGAGATACGGCATCATCTCATCGGGAATCATATTCGCGTCTTCGGGCATTCCTTCGGGCGTCTCGGTTTTGTACGCTTCAATACTGTCGGGCGCAACAAGCATCTTCGCCAACGCCGCAATCACGCGAATGCGACTGACAGGGAAACCGGACGCACCCGACGCCGTGATCCTGGTCGGAGTCATGCCCAATTTGGTTGCGACACGATTGCACAACGCCGTCAAATCTTTCTCGAACAGCAGCGTTTCCGCCTTCACTGCCACCGGCAATATCGAAGCCGTTTTTGACTTAGATGGCGGCGTTTGAGCATCAATGGGGAGACATAAAGACAAACAAACAGGAACGGCAGACAACAAGATGACAAAACGAGAGGATGCGTACATGAGTTTCTTCTCTTTCTACTTGGCTGCAGCGCAAACCAGTAATTATGCAAGTGCGCGAACAATTGAGATTATATCGCATTTGGGCAGGGTTGCGCTGTCAGGTGTTCCGCCCCGTTCCAGTGATTTATGCCACATTCCCAATTCCTTGCCACACAGAAAATGTGACAGGTTCGGCGGGCAAGGTGTGGTATATTTAGGGAGTAGGGAGTAGGTGATAGGACAAATCCATTGCGGGTACAAAAACGTACCCGCCTGAAAAACAGACGTCATGCGGACGAAATGCCCCTGCTTTTCGAGTGCGAAGCACGGCACGGCGGAACGCCCAAAGTTCCCCATTACCCCCGAAATCTCCTTCTCGATTGCCCTTTTGCCCCCGTCCCTTCTCCTTCATGAAGTTTTTTGTCTCCCTTTCGTGTGATTTCGTGGATCAAAATCCTGACAGACCGCCCCACATTCGGGTAGAATCGTGTGTTCCGAAATTGCCGCGCAATGACCGGCGCGTTTTATGTCTGAAAGGTTTGATTTTCTATGCCTTACAATCCGCAGAATCCCCTGATCGTTCAATCCGACCGCTCGGTCTTGTTGGAAGTGGAAAATTCACGTTATGAGGAGTGCCGTGACCAATTGGCGGCGTTCTGCGAACTGATCAAAAGCCCCGAACATATCCATACCTATCGCCTGACTTCCCTCTCGATGTGGAACGCCCGCGCCGCCGGAATGACCGCCGAGGACATGGTTCAGATTCTGGAAGAGTTCAGTAAATATGATGTACCCGGCAACATTTCCCACGATATTCGGGACTATGTCGGACGCTACGGACGCCTGAAGCTGTTCAAACAAGATGGAATGCTGGTTCTTCGCGCCGACGACAATCTGCTCATGACCGAGATTCGGCACAACAAAGTTCTGCAAAAGTTTCTCTTAGGTCCGATTGATGCCCGCACGATTGAAGTGCCAATGCTGGAACGCGGACGCCTCAAGCAAGCCCTGCTCAAAATCGGGTTTCCCATCGAGGACTTGGCGGGCTATACCGACGGCGACGCTCTGGAACTCGGCTTGCGCGAAATCACCCGTGCCGGCAAACCGTTTCTGCCGCGTCCCTATCAGGAAGATGCCGCGAATACGTTTTGGGCGGGCGGTTCGGCGGCGGGCGGAAGCGGCGTATTGGTGCTGCCATGCGGTGCAGGCAAAACCATTATTGGGATTCAGGCGATAGTCAAGGCACAAATGCAAACCCTGATTATCTGCACCGGAATCACAGCGGTACGGCAATGGATCACCGAGATTTTGGACAAAACCAATATCACCGAAGAGATGATCGGCGAATACAGCGGCGATACCAAAAACATTCGCCCTATCACCGTCGCCACCTATCAAGTCCTGACCGTGCGCCGCGATCCCAGCAAGCCTCGCAAGAAAAAGAAGGGCGAGGAAACCGACGAGCCGGCGGGCGATCTCGACTCGGCGATGGACGATTGGGAAGTCGCCGAAGAAAAAAAGAAAAAGCCCGGACTTGGCGAAGAAGACGGCTACTATAATCTCGACCTCTTCAACCGTCAAAACTGGGGCATGATCATCTACGATGAGGTTCATCTTTTGCCCGCTCCCGTCTTTCGGATTACAGCGGAGATTCAGGCGCGGCGGCGTTTGGGTTTGACGGCAACTCTGGTGCGCGAAGATGGACGCGAAGACGATGTATTCTCGCTTATCGGACCCAAAAAAGCCGATGTCCCTTGGAAGGTTTTGGAGAAGCAGGGCTGGATCGCCACTGCTATCTGTACCGAAATTCGCATTGCTTTGCAGGAGAACGCACGCCTTGATTACGCCATTGCCGATCCCCGCGAGAAGTTCCGGCTGGCGTCTACCAACTCACGCAAAGAAGACGTGATCGCCTATCTTTTGGAGAAGCACAAAGATGACAATGTGCTGATCATCGGGCAGTATTTGGATCAACTCGACCATATTAACGCTCGCTTTGTTGCTCCGATCATCACGGGCAAAACCCCGCAGCGCGAGCGCGAGAAAATCTATCAACAGTTTCGAGTAGGCGAGATCAAACTGCTGATCGTCTCCAAAGTCGCCAACTTCTCCATTGACCTGCCTGATGCCAACGTCGCCATTCAGGTCAGCGGAACCTTTGGATCGCGGCAGGAAGAAGCGCAGCGTTTGGGGCGGGTATTGCGCCCGAAATCCGATGGCAGCGTTGCCCATTTCTATTCCATTGTCACCCGCGAAACCCGTGATCAGGAGTTCGCCACGCACCGCCAATTGTTCCTGACCGAGCAGGGCTATCGCTACGAGATCGTTGATGCCGAAAAACTGATGGAATAGCCGCCCCTCGCCGGACGGTTCCCCGACCCACCCGCCTCGTCGCGCCCTGCCGCCTTTCACGTTCTTGCCTCTCAACACAAAAAGCGTCTGCCGCGCTTGGGACACAGCAGACGCTTTGGGAGTTTGTAAGGTTGTCAGGCAAAGTCTCTTTGCCTTGCGACGCCGACGCAACAACACCGCCGCCTAAATATCCAATTCGTAGCGCAACGCCGCATCCACTTTCTGCATGAGTTCAGGACTGAGTTCACCGATATATTCTTCCAAGCGGCTTTGATCCAATGTCAGCAGTTGGGCGCAGTTGACATGACCGGCACGCGGCAAATTTCCATCGCCCGCCGCCAACTCCACCGTAAACGGATACACTTTCGGAAGCGGCGCACTGCTGATGGCAACAACGACTGTATAGGGTGAAAACCGATTGCCGCGATCATTCTGCACGATCAGCGCGGGACGTCGCCCCGCCTGTTCCGTTCCACGCGCCGGACTGAAATTGACCCCATAGATTTCGCCGCGTTTGGGCTTGTCCATTTACCTCCAGTCCTCTGCCGCAATCGCAACGGCGTTCTCGGCAAAGGCGTGTGTGTCGCCCGCGAGCAAACGATAGCCCTCTTCGGCAAGTTCATCGTCCTGCCGTTTCGCCTCCATCTGCGCCAACTCCGCAAGATACCGCGTCATAGACTGATTGCGGGCTTTGGCGCGGCGTTGAAGCGATTGGGCAGTCGGCTCATCCAATGTGACACTGATTCGCATAGCATTATGCCTCCTGCTTTTATTCTACCACACACCACCCCGCCGGACGGTTCCCCGACCTACCCGCCTCGTCGCGCCCTGCCAAACCAAAACCGTCTCGCCAACTCACACAAAAAGCGTCCTTATTCTTAATGTGGTATCATACATTCATCTTGTAAGAAAGGAAAACGAACCTCATGGTAACGGAATCATTGGAAGAGCGGGTTTTGGTGGTGGAACAGGAACTTGCCGCATTGAAACAACGGGTCAACGCCGAAACATCGCCGCCGCTTCCGTGGTGGGAGAAAATCGCCGGAACCTTCGCCAACAATCCCGAATATGACGAAGCAATGCGGTTGGGGCGCGAATGGCGTGAGACACAACGCGAAGATTATGACCGTGAAGAGGAAAGAGAGGAAGCCGCCTGATGGTTTTTCTTGACTCCGACCACATGAGCCTCATCGAACGCGGCGGCGCAGAGTCACCGCGCATTCGGGCGCGTCTTCGCAATGTCCCGCTCGATGATGTCGCTACCACCATCATCAGTTACGAAGAACAAACTCGCGGCTGGCTTGCCCGTATTGCCCAAGCCTCCACATCGGAACAGCAAATCTTCCGCTATGGCGAACTGTTGCGCCAACTCCGAAACTACTGCGACACCGCCATCATTCCCTACGACGCCAAAGCCGCCCAAATCTACGAAGACCTGCGACGGCAACGCATCCGCATTGGAACACAAGACCTCAAAATCGCCGCCATCACTCTCGCCAACGACGCCCTCCTCTTGACCCGCAATATCCAACACTTCGCCAAAGTCCCCAACCTCAAATACGAAGACTGGTCAGAATAGAAAGCATACTCGCCGGACGGTTCCCCGACCCACCCGCCTTGTCGCGCCCTGCCGCCTTTCACGTTCTCGCCTCTCCACACAAAAAGCGTCTGCCGCGCTTGGGACACAACAGACGCTTTGGGAGTTTGTAAGGTTGTCAGGCAAAGTCTCTTTGCCTTGCGACGCCGACGCTTATGCCGCCGCAAGGGAGCATACTGTCGGGTCAGCAAGCACCGTTTGACCATTGGAAGCTACTGACAGAAAGGGAGCGACCCGACTTGTCTTCAGCAAACGCAAAACCCGCTCACGTCGTTTGTCCGGTAGCGACGCCAAGCCTGTCAACTCGACAACAGAAGCTTTGATCAGATGGCTGTATGAAATAAACATCAGCCCCAATGGAACGCTCAGTTCGCTGTCCGCAAAGAGAACAATGTTATCGTTCAGTTCGATTCCCGTCCTTATCAATGTTTTATCCTGTTGCCAGACGACTTCGAGAATATCCCCATCACTGTCATAGTCCATACGAAAATTCTGCATCTATTTCACCTTGTAATCGTACACCTGATACGCCGTTAGGACAAAGTTATTCGCTGAGCCGTCGTCTGCTTGCCCGAATTTGACAACCACGACAACCGTATTGAAATCGTCTGCCAAGTCGTCATAAAACTGCGAGTACTTGTGTTTGTTGGTATCAAGAGCGTCCTGCTTGCGCGTTCCCTGCCGCAAGGTTTCCAGCACACGGTCACGATAGCCCTCCATCTCAAAGTGCAGGTCGAGAATGTGTTCCCATCGCTCATCCGTTAGGTAGATGGAGTTGCCAAAGCGATCTGTGCCCGTCTCTTTCATCGCCTATTCTACCACACAACCCCGCCGGACGGTTCCCCGACCCGCCCACCGCGTCGCGCCCTGCCAATTACCACGTTCTCGCCTCTCAACACAAAAACGTCTGCCGCCCTTTTGGGAGTAGACAGAAGAGGTTCGGCGTGTCAGAATAATGCGATGAACACTGCAAAACCCGCTTCGCGCCCTGCCGAATGGATTCAGATGCTGCTTGCTGCCGCCGCGATGGTCGCCACACTGCCCGGACGTTCGCAGGGTTTGGGACTGGTCACGGAAAAACTCCTTGCCGACTTCGGGATGAGCCGCGAAACCTACGCCAATTATAACCTCTGGGCAACTCTTATCGGAGCGGTGTTCGCTGTCGGTATCGGGCGCGTGATTGACAAAGTCGGCAGTCGTGTTGTCCTCACAGTTCTGGCGGTTTTGCTCGGTTTGGTGGTGGTTGTCATGGCGGAAACGCACAGTTTGGCGGCATTCGCGGTCACACTCACCCTTACACGCGGCTTGGGGCAGAGTGCGCTGTCTGCTGCCAGTTTGACGCTGGTCGGAAAGTGGTTTGTGCGGCGCATCAATACGGCGATGGCGATCTACTCCGTTGTGATGAGCATCGGGTTTATGATCGCGTTTCCGATTGTCGGCTATTTTGTGACACAAAGCGGCTGGCGCGTGGCATGGGGCGGCATCGGCTGGACGTTGCTCTTGGCGGCGTGCCTGTTTGCGTTGTTGGTACGCAATTCGCCGGAATCGGTGGGCTTGTCCGTTGACGGCGAAGCAGAAACTTCCACGACAGACACTGAATCGAACCGGGGTGCAACTTTATCCCAAGCCCTTGTCACACCCGCGTTCTGGGTCATCGGAATTGGCTCGGCATTGTATGGCTTGATCGCGTCGGGCATCGGAATCTTCAACGAGTCGATCCTCGCGGAGCGCGGCTTTGCGGCAGCGATTTATCATAGTACACTCGCCGTGACCGCGCTGGTCTCGCTGTTCGGCAACTTCTTGGGCGGCGCGTTGACGGCAAATCGTCCGCTGTATACCAACCATCGTCTGTTGGGAATCGCATTGCTCTTGCTTGCCGCGTCGCTGGTCGCGTTGATGCACGTCAGTACAGTAACAGCAGTGATGATGGTCGCAGCGTTCATGGGAATGGCGGGTGGCTTCGTGATTGTCATCTTTTTCGCGTATTGGGGGCGAGCGTTCGGGCGCAAGAACTTAGGGCAGATACAGGGCGTGGCACAGGCGTTGACGGTTCTTGCTTCTGCAACAGGTCCGCTGCTCTTTGCCTACTGCAAGACACAAACGGGGTCGTATGTCGGTGCGTTCTATGGCTTGGCGGCAGTCGTAGTCCTATTCGGCGTCGGCGCGTGGCTGGTTCCCACTCCCAAGTCGTAACCGCTGTTCCTCGTTTTTGTCTTGTCCTGTTTCCTGTCTTCTGTCACCTGTTCCCTGCTTTGTGATATAATGCCCGCAAGATGTCCGATAAGCCCGTTCTCTCTATTGCCATTGTCAACTGGAATACCCGCGAGATGCTTCGTGATGCCCTGCGGAGCATTTATGAGGCTCCGCCACCGTTTGTCTTTGAGGTGATTGTCGTTGACAACGCTTCCCATGACGGCAGCGCGGCAATGGTTGTTAGTGAATTTCCGCAAGTGCTTCTTGTCGCGAACACCGCCAACACCGGATATGCGGAAGGCAACAATCAAGCCATCGCTAAATTGAGCGGCGCGTTCGTTTTGCTCCTCAATCCCGACGTGATCCTGCCTGTCGGCGGGCTTGAAACTGCTGTCCGGTTTATGGAGTCGCATAAAGATGCAGGCGCGTTGGGTGTGCGGCAGGTGTATCCCGATGGAACGCTTCAGCGATCTGTGCGCGGGTTCCCGACGCCGCTTGCAATGGTGTGGGAACTGTTGGGCTTGAGCCGATTGTTCCCAAACAGCGCGACGTTCGGGGCATACCGCATGACGTATTTCACGTATGACCGCGTGGCGGAAGTGGATCAGCCGATGGGAACGTTTCTGCTCATGCGGTGCGAAGTGATAGAGACAATAGGCGCGTTGGACGAGGCGTTTCCGATTTTTTTCAATGAGGTGGATTGGTGTCTGCGGTGCAAGCGGGCAGGGTGGAAGATTTTCTATACGCCGGACGTGCAAGTTATCCATTACGGCGGCGCGAGTACGGTTCAGGTGGGTGCGGCGATGGCATGGGAGTCGCGGCGGGGTCTGCTCAAATTCTACACGAAGCACTATTCCGCACCGATGTATCTGCCGATTCGTGCGCTGATCGCCCTCGCCTCATATCCGCACGCATGGCTGACGGCGAAGAAGCGAGATAACAGAAAGACAAACCTATGATTACACGGCTTAAAGTGAAAAACTATCGCAGTATCGAGGAAATAGACCTCACTCTTTCTCCTCTCACGGTCA
>CAZPZP010000135.1:0-8210 GCA_964591025.1 uncultured Chthonomonadaceae bacterium | reverse complement strand
GGTGCGTCTGAAAGACGCTTGTTTTTTCCAGACGGGGGTTTTCAACCCCCGCTGCAAGAGGTGCGTTACCTAATACTGCCAATGCGATTGAGCGGTAGAAAAACAAACATCGCTTTGCCAATGATGCGGTCTCCGTCGAGCGTCCCCCAAAAGCGGCTGTCGTTGCTGTTGTTACGGTTATCACCCATCATGAAGTATTCGTTAGGACCGAGTTTGAGTTCTTCGGTGACGGCATGAGGAGGCGTCTGTATCGAATTAAAATTCATGGGTTCCTTGATGCTATATTGTGCCTGAGTAGGCTTGTCCTTGTCATAAACAGGTTCGTTTAATTTTTTGCCATTGAGATACACACCGTCTTCCTTGATATGGATTTTATCACCGGGCATTCCGATCAGACGCTTGATGAGGATATTCTCTTTTTTTGATCCGTCGGGATGTTCGTTGTCGGCATGAGCGGCAGCGCGAAAGACGACAACGTCGCCATGTTGCGGCTTGCTGTAGCGATAGACCAATTTGTTGACGAAAAGGTTGTCGTGAATCGTATCGGTATAGTTATCGCCCGTCCGGGTGTCTCCCGCATCATGTCCCATCAGTGTTGGCTCCATAGACTGCGACGGGATAAAAAAGGCTTGAAGGAAAAACGGACGAATCACCAAGAAAACTAAAATACCCGCAATGATCAGCGATTCGAGGATTTCCGCGAAGCCGCGTGCTGTCGGACTAACATTCACGGCACGACCCGACTGAATGAGTTTCACCGGATTGAGAAAAACAATTCGCAGAATCGTCAGAATAACGGCAATGCCGACAACGGCTCCGATGCTCAAATTGGCTAAAACTTCGGTTGCGCCCGCTTCTTGAGGCTGCATAAGATTTGATCCTCACACAAAGTAGAAAATTGGGTGTCAGTGGTTGAGTAACAACGGCAGCGGAACACGCGCACGTTTTCCGACAAACCCATTACTCTCTACTGAACACCCAATCGGTTTGGTTTCACACAATTAGCGTTTGGCGTTGCGGTCTTCTTTGATACGCGCCGATTTGCCGATCTTGCCACGCAGATAATACAGTTTAGCACGGCGCACACGCCCGTACCGCGCCACTTCGATCTTCTCGATGCGCGGCGAATAGAGCAGGAAAGTTCGCTCGACTCCAACGCTGGCATACGAGATTTTGCGGACACAGAACGTGCGGCGAATGCTGTCGTGTGTTTTGCTCATCGAAATTACGACGCCCTCGAACACCTGAATACGCTCTTTGTCGCCTTCGACAACTTTGGCATGAACTTTAATGGTGTCACCCGGTCGAAACTTCGGGAGAGCAACGCGCTGTGCGGCACTGACGTTTTCCCACTCGGTTTTCTTGTTCTTGACGGCTTCTTGTTCGCGCCGACGATTCTCGTTCGCGACCCAAATGTCAGTGGCGCGTACGGCTTCCTGCCGTTCGATCTCATCAATAATGTTACGTTTCAGCATGGTTTTTCCTCAGTCACGGAATCGGTTCCCGCCGGTGCGGGAGAAGCGGCACTCTCTACCAATTTGCCGGTTCGCTCTGCGCTTTTTCGCAGGGCGATTTTGGCATCGGAGGGAGCCTGTGGCTCTTCCGAGAGCAGCAGCTTCGTATCGGATGGTGACAATGTGATCTGCCCGAACAAGTCCGGGCGGCGTTCCTGCGTGGCGCGGAGCTGATGCCAGCGTCGCCAACGCTCAATCTGAGCATGATGTCCGCTCAGGAGGACTTCCGGCACGTCCCAGCCCTCGAATGAAGCGGGGCGGGTATAGTGCGGATATTCCAGCAAATTCTCGCTGAAAGTGTCTTTGTCGGGCGCGTCGGCATCGCCAAGCGCACCGGACTGCAAACGGGTGAGGGCATCGGCAATGATCAGCGCGGGCAGTTCGCCGCCCGTCAAAATATAATCGCCTATCGAAACCTCATCAGTAACCAATTGCTGACGAACGCGGTCATCCACGCCCTCATAATGCCCGCAGAGAATAATAAGATGCGGCTCCGTTGCCCATTGCCGCGCCAATTCCTGCGTGAAGCGTTGCCCACGCGGATCGGTCAGAATAATACGCGGCGCAAATTCCGAATTCTGTTTGAGATGCTCTAAAGCACGAGCAATCGGCGCAACCTGCATCACCATTCCGCCGCCGCCGCCATAGGGAACATCGTCGGTCTGTTTATGGCGATCCGTCGTGAAATCGCGCAAATTGATCACATTGATGGTCACCAATCCACGCTCTCGCGCTCGCTTGATGATGCTATGCGCCAGAACGCCCTCGACCATTTCCGGGAACACGGTGACAATCTCTATCCGCATTCTTGAGTGGGTCATTGGGTCATTGGGGCGTTGGGTCATTGGGTTTGCGTTTGGCTTGTATCTTTGTAAAGCAACAACAAAACAAGCAGATTATCTCATTATACTCGAATTCTCAACAACCTGAATCCCAATGCCCCAATGACCTATTACGCTTCTTCCACTGCGTCGCCGGGCATCAAGCCGGGAGTGGGAGTCACGACGATTTTCTTTGCGACAATGTTCACAGATTGGACGACATCGCGGATTGCCGGAAGCAGAATTTCGTCTTTGCCCTGCCCGATAACGTAGACATCGTTACTGCTGCCACGCAGGACATTGGTAATGATACCAAGTATCTGACCGTCGGGCAGAGCAACCTCGCAACCAAGTAGATCGTGGATATAAAACTCGTTGGTTTGCAATGGCACGGCTTCGTTCGAGCGTACCTGCACCTTATAATTTCTTAACGTCTCGGCGTCATTGATAGAGTCGATGCCGCGCAGTTTGAGCAGAACCTGCCCTTTGTGCAAGCGGGCTTTCTCGACATCGAAGAGGCGTGCCTCGCCCGTTTTGGGGCGCAAGCACACTTGCGCGAGACGTGCAAAACGGTTAGGGAAGTCGGTTTCCAGATTCACCTTCACTTCGCCGAAGCGAGAGAAGGGAGCGGCGACTTCCCCAACCGTGAGTTTCCAGTCTTCATAAGCCATAACATAGTCCGTGGGCGTGTCTTTTAGGAAAGATAGCAGGGAAACAGCGAAGAACACACACCGACGGTCAAGCACGTCCCTCAAGGGGACTTAAGCCTCGGCGATAATTTCGACGTAGACCTTGCGCTTGTTTTTCATTGCGGCGGCTTTAGCAACAGTTCGAAGTGCGTTAGCGATACGCCCTTGTTTGCCGATCACCTTGCCCAAGTCGTTGGGAGCCACTCTGACTTCATAAGTGGTCGCCTCTTCCTGTGTGCGTTCGGTGATGTTGACTTGCTCCGGCTCATCAACCAAAGCTTTGACCAGTGTTTCAATGAAGTGTGTCAACGTGATGCTCCTTTACTCTGACGGGTGCTGCGTCGAGCGATACGCATAGATAGGATATTACGCTCCGGCTTTTGCGGCGGCTTTTGCTTCCGCAAACTTGTCGAGAATTCCTTGCTTACGAAGCAAGGATTTGGCGGTCTCGGTAGGCTGTGCGCCGTGTTGAAGCCAGTGGATAGCCTTCGCTTCATCGATCTGAATCGTGGGCGGTTCCACACAAGGATTGAAATGTCCAATCGTTTCGATAAAACGTCCATCACGAGCGCGGGTGCTTTCGGCAACAACGACACGATAGACGGGACGCTTCTTCTGTCCGATACGCTTCAGTCGGATTTTAACCACGGATATTCTCCTCAATCGGCTTCTGACAAGCAGAAAGACCGACTCCGTTAGATAATTTGACGCCAGAGTTGCAGATAAGTTCCGCCTGACTCGGACTTTTTTCGTAATAATTTTAGAATTTTTTAGAAACCCGCGAATTTTAGAGTTTCCAATCTCATTCTACCCTTCCAAAGACGTTTAACGCTTGAAAGGAAATTTGGGGAAGCGACTGCTTTTTCCGCCTTTCGGCATCTTTTTGAGTCCGCTACTCCCCGCGATAGCCCCCGGTTTTTCGCCCGGAGCCTGTCGCATCATCGTGCGAATCATTTTTCGCATCTGCTCGAATTCATTCAGAAACTGATTGACTTCCTGTACAGTATGCGCTGAACCTGCCGCGATCCGTTTGCGGCGACTGCCATTCAAGATCGAAGGGTCAGTGCGTTCTGCGGAGGTCATACTGCTGACCAGTGCCTCTTTGCGTGCCAGAATCTTCGGGTCAATATTGACCTCATCGAGCATTTTGCTGTTCATTCCGGGCAGCATCTTGAGCAGATTTTCAATCGGACCCAATTTCTTCATCTGCTGCATCTGATCGAGGAAGTCATTGAGATCGAATTTGTTTTCACGGAGTTTGTTTTCCAACTCCGCCGCTTTTTTCTCGTCAACCGCCTCTTGCGCCTTTTCGATGAGGCTGAGAATGTCGCCCATTCCGAGAATTCGGGAGGCGAGGCGATCAGGATAGAACGGCTCGAGGGCGTCCATTTTTTCGCCGACACCCAGAAACTTGATCGGCACGCCCGTAACAGCACGAATCGAAAGAGCCGCGCCGCCGCGAGTGTCGCCGTCCATTTTCGTCATGACGAAGCCGGAAAGCGCGAGTTTCTGATTGAACTGCTCGGCGAAGTTAACGGCATCCTGCCCGACCATCGCATCCACAACCAGTAAAATTTCGTTGGGTTGCACCCAAGCCCGCATCTGCCCCAGTTCATCCATCAGGGCGTCGTCTATATGCAAGCGTCCCGCAGTATCGAGAATGACAATATCGTTGCCCTTCTCTTTGGCGTATTGCACCGCCTGACGCGCAATAGTCGGCGGGGATTTGCCTTCGGCGGGCGGCAATGTAAAGACGGGAATGGCGATCTGCTCGCCCAGCACCTGCAACTGCTTGATTGCGGCGGGGCGGTAAATATCACAGGCGACCATGAGGGGATTGCGCCCCTGCTTTTTATAGTAGGCGGCGAGTTTGCCGGTCAGCGTGGTTTTGCCCGCGCCCTGCAACCCGCACAGCATGATCACCGTCGGAGGTGTCTGTGAGAGCGTGATCTGCGTCGTCTCGCCGCCTAACAGTTCGACCAATTCGTCGTTGACGATCTTGACGACCTGCTGAACAGGAGAGAGGCTCTCTAGTATATCGGTTCCTGTGGACTTTTCCTTTACCTTGCCGATAAAATCTTTGACAACCTTGTAATTGACATCGGCTTCGAGCAAGGCAAGGCGCACTTCACGCATCGCCTCATTGACATCGGTTTCGGTCAGGCGAGTTTTGCCGCGTAGTTTCTGAAAAACGGATTGCAGTTTATCGGAAAGGCTCTCGAACACCGTTGTCTATCCTTCTGCTTGGGAAGCCGCGCAGGAAAAAGCCCGATACCATGAGCAATAGCAACGGCATCAGGCAGAAAAAGCTTACGCATTGCGATAGGTGAGAGTATACCGGACGGAGTTCTTGTCTGTCAAGCAATAATCCAGCGATTTTGAGCGCAAATTCCAATAACCCTGAACTGTTACTCCAGCGAATCATGAGGGCAGAATCTTGAAAACAAAGAATTTTATCTCCGCTTTGTTAGAAGAAACAACTTTTTTGCAGGATTTTCACTCGGAGAGCGGGAACAAGCAGGAAAAGGACAGCGTTGTGATGAAGAAGTATTCTGAGATCACAATCTTACCTCACCTGTCTCCCTGTGTAATCTCCAACGTAAATTTCGAGGAGCCTAAACCTTATGGACGCCACGACGCCAACCATCCCTGCCGCAACGCTTTTGATTGTCGATGATGAACCCCTGATGACCCAAATGCTCTCGCTCCAGATGACAAAGTGTGGATTTCATACCCTTGTCGCCGCCAGTGCGAGAGAAGCATTGAAAATTCTCGATGCGGCAGAAACGCCCATCGATCTGATCATAACCGATATGTCCATGCCGGAGTTGAGTGGAGCCGATCTCGCTCATGCCATGTGTAATCGCTCGCTCGCTATTCCTGTGTTGATTGTGTCCGGGTATCCGGCAGACCAAGCCGTTGCACTCCCATCCAATGTCGTGGGTGTGGTTGAGAAGCCGTTCCAATATAAAGCCCTTGCCGAGCGTATTCGTCAGATTTTGGAGACAAATGCGTGAAATTGACTGCCTGACTCGTGCCGTATGCTATAATTTCGGGTAATAGACCTCTTGCGTAAGTCGGGTACAAGAACGTACCCGACTCAAAAACAGCCGTCCTACGGACGAAATTCTCTTGCCTTGAGAGTGCGAAGCACGGCACGGCGGAACGCCCCCAGCAGGAAATTCATTTCGCTGGACTCTTGCAAGAGGTCTAATGTACTGGTCGCTCGAAATAAGCGGCAAGCATCCCAAACCGTGCGGTTTTCTCTCGGTATACCGAGCAGAGGCAGGCAATGATGTCTTTTCGCGTCCATCGTTCGCTTCCCATAATTTTCGGGACGATTCCTCTGTTGGTTTCCCCTTCGCTTCACGCGCAGTCTCCTGAGAACCCTGTGCCTTATGAGACTGCTTCGCCCTTAGTGCGTGTTGCTATTATGCGTTTCGAGACCGCAAAGGAGATTTGGGTACGTGCCGATCCCGGCGGCTATCTGTCGAGCAGTGACGGCGCGTTTTGCGACAACGGTTCCAATGTTTGGAAAATCCGCTGCCAAGGCGAAAACGGCTTGAGCGTGCGCGACGAACGCGGCAAGCCGTTCGCTGTCGGACGCGAAGAGATTCTTTGTCTTGCCGGTTCCAACGCCGAAACCGTTGTCGGTGTGCGCTTGCCGCAGGGGAATTGGGCATACTATCGGGGCGCGTTGGAAATCGGAGTGGCGGAGGGACATCTGCGGGTCATTAGCAGGGTTCCTTTGGAGGCATATCTGCGGGGCGTCGTCAGCAGCGAGATGGGTATCGCGCCACCCGAAGCCTTGAAAGCCCAAGCCGTTGCCGCTCGCACCTACGCACTCTACAGCCTCGGCAAATGGGCGAAGGCGGGCTACGACTTGCGCGATACGCCCGACTCCCAAGTTTATCGCGGCATAGCAGGGGAACGCACGGACACCGACGCCGCTATCGCCGCAACTGCGGGGCAGATTCTGCTCTGGAACGGCAAACCTGCCGCGACTTTATTCTGTGCCGATTGCGGCGGCACGACTACCCCGCCGACTACTCCCGAAACTTTCCCGCCGACAACGCCCGACGAAGACGCGCATGGCACGGCAGACAAGCCGAGTCCGCCCGCGTGGACACTGCGCTATCCGCCGGAGCAGCTCGCCGCAATTCTCAACAAAAGTGACAGGGCGCGAGGAAGCGGTACGCTCGATAGTGTAGAGACAATCGAAACTGATGTTTCAGGGCGTGTGCGGCGGTTGCGTCTGACATGGAAAGAAGAGGGGGAGAGGGAGCGAGGGGGAGAAGGGGAAAAAAAATCGAATCCTGTTCCCTATTCTCTGTTCCCTGTTCCCTATACTCTCCTGACGCGAGAGATTACCGGCAATATGCTCCGCAGTCTGCTGGGATTGGAAAAACTCAAAAGTACGCTGTTCACCGTAAAGCGCGAGACTTCGGGCGAGTTCGTGATCATGGGGCGCGGTTATGGACACGGCAGAGGAATGTGCCAAACCGGAGCGATGGCACTCGCCGGCAAAGGGTTCGATTATCGTGCGCTATTGAATCGCTATTATGCAGGAGGGGTTCCGGCGCAAATCATCTATTCCGAGGGTGACGTTGCACCGACCAAATTCCCCACCGCAGTTTCTGTGCTTCCCTGCCCAAAGGCAACACCATGATAGCCCGACAAGACGACAAATGGAGACTGATTTCGGAGATGCGACGGCGCGGGCGTACTCTTGTCAAAGTCGAAGGGCGCAGTATGTATCCCACTCTGTGGAACGGTGCCTCGCTGGAAGTCCACCCAACCGCTTTCGATGAATTGGAAATCGGCGATCTGGTGGTGTTCTCCGATGGGCGCGGGCTAATCTGTCATCGGCTGCTACGGAAATCACACGCGGTTTTGTCTCTCAAAGGCGATACCAATCTCTGGACAGACCCGCCGATTGCCTATGAGCAGGTTTTGGGGCGCGTCACCCGGATCATTGACAACAACCTCAAAATCACCCCTGTAGACACGCCGCGTCAAAAACGCCGTGCCGCTCTCATTGCCCGATTCTCCTACCCCTATTCCCTCTACTTTACGGTTCTGAACACGCTTGGGCAATGTCGTTGGTGGGCGCGTTCCGAAGAAATTTGATCTCTCACCTCTCGCACCGGAGGTTTTAAACCCCCGTCTGGAAAAAACAAGCGTCT
>CAZPZP010000134.1:0-8227 GCA_964591025.1 uncultured Chthonomonadaceae bacterium | reverse complement strand
CACTCTTGCCGCACTCTGTCTCTCGCTTGGCACTGCCGCACTCGCCCAAACCGTCACGTCCGCGCCCTCACTGCTCAACTTTCAAGGTCGCCTCGCCAAACCCGACGGCAATCCCCTTCCCAACGGAACCTACACTGTTACGTTTCGCCTGTATGATGCCAATGTCGCCGGAACCGTCAAATGGGCAGAGCAAGTCGGCTCCGTCGCTGTCAAGAACGGCACGTTCGCGTGTCTTTTGGGAAGAATACTGCCGCTCAACGACGCGCATCTCAACGGCAATACATGGCTCGAAATCCAAGTCAATGAAGAAGAGCCGCTTTTCCCGCGTCAGCGTTTGGTGTCGGTTGCTTACGCGCTCAAGGCAAACACCGTTCCTGACGGCGCAATCACGACGGCAAAGATCGCCGACGGCAGCGTTACCCAAGTCAAACTCGCGGCGGGCGTCGGAGGAGGCGCGAACGGCACGGCGGGCGGCGACCTCACCGGAACTTATCCCAACCCGACCATTGCCAACAACGCCGTGACAAGTGCAAAACTGGCAGACGCTTCGGTTCTTTCCGCCAAACTTGCCACTGGCAGCGTAACCAACGAAAAGATCACCTCAGTTGATTGGAGCAAAATTACTAATACACCCTCTGTTACCGATGGATGGAGTTTGTTGGGAAACAATGCTTCCAATCCAATCATCCACTTTCTTGGTACAACGGACAACCAACCATTGCTCGTGAAAGTGAACAATCGTCAGATTCTTCGTATGCAGTATGCGATATCAACCACCCCTGTAAGTAACTTCACAGGAAACAATGTTATTGGCGGTTTCTGGTTAAATTCGATTACCCAAGGTGTTGTTGGCGGCACTGTTTGGGGCGGATTGCGTGAAAGAACGGTGGACTCTCCGAATCAAGTGACTGAATTAGGTGGCACAGTTGCCGGAGGCAGAAGCAATATGGCTGGCAACGGTAACAGTGTTATAGATGATGCTGTCCACCCTACAGTAGGCGGCGGAGCGTTTAACTCTGCCCGCTCACACAATACCACTGTCAGCGGAGGCATAAACAACCATGCAATAGGTGAGTCTTCATCGGTTAGTGGGGGGACATCGAACTTTGCCTATGGTTTTGGTGCAATGATACCGGGGGGCATCGAAAATGTAGCCAGCGGCTATACCAGTTTCGCCAGCGGACACCGCGCTAAAGCCAACCACGACGGTGCATTCGTACGGGGGGATAGCACAGTAGCAGATTTCGCCTCCACTGCTGCGAATCAGTTTCTTATTCGTGCCGGTGGCGGCGTCGGCATCAATGTCAATAATCCAGCGGGACATGCGCTCAATGTAAATGGAACAGCCAAGTTCAGTGGTAACATTACTGTTAACGGCACGACCTACACTTCCGACGCCCGCTACAAAACCAACATCAACCCATTGGAAAATCCCCTCGCCACAATCCTCAATATGCGCGGCGTGTCCTATGACTGGAAGCGCGACGACTTCAAGAGTATGAACTTTGGCGCAGGACGGCAAATCGGCTTCATCGCGCAAGAGTTGGAAAAGGTTCTGCCTGAACTCGTCCACACCGACAGCAAAGGCTACAAGTCCGTCAACTACAGTCACGTTGTTCCCGTCCTCGTCGAAGCAGTCAAAACACTTAACGCCAAAGTTGAACGCCTCAGCAATGCCGAAAAGAAGAACGCTGACCTCGAAGCCCGCATCAAGCAACTCGAATCCATGATGGAACGCCTCAACGCCGACAAAGACGCGCACAAACAATACAGATGATGGTGCCTTGAAACGTGTTACGGTGGAATGAATTCCCCGCGATGGAGTACGCAACGTCCGCCTGCGCGGACAATCTCATTGTTGACTCCCTCTCCAAACTTGGGAAAGGGTTGAGGTGAGGACACGGGGAATTCATTCCACCGCTAACCCATACTCTTTCACCGCCCGACCCGCCAAAAGGAACGTCGCCATGCCCAGCAACTACCTCAAACTCTATGTTCATCTCGTTTGGGCAACCTATGACCGCTTCCCCGCCATCACCCCCGACTGCGAAGGCTTGCTGTATTCCACCATTTTAGGCAAAGCCAAAGAACTCGGCTGTGAACCGCTTGCCATCGGCGGCATCGAAGACCATCTCCATCTTCTGCTTCGTATTCCCGCCACTCTCGCGCTCGCCGAAATCGTCAAAGGCATCAAAGGAGCCTCCTCGCGGCACATGGTTCTGACATTTCCCCACAAATTCTTCAAATGGCAGGGTTCCTATGGAGCCACCACCGTTTCACCCAACGCCCTTCGCAAAGTTATCGAATATATTGAAAACCAGAAACAGCACCACACGTCTCGCGCCCTTCATAACGCATGGGAGACCACCCATATTGACGACTGAACACCTTAAAAACAAAATTTGTCCGCGCAGGCGGACGTTGCGTACTCCATCGCGGGGAATTCATTCCACCGTAACACGTTTCAAGGCACCATCGCCACCGTCAAAGCGGATACACTCTTCTGGGCAGCAACAACGTCGCCATCTCCCGCCCCTGAATCCGGTGTATAATAACTCCATTCCAACACAGGAGAACCCGAAATGACCCTGACCTTCGAAGTGCCGCCCCAAATCGCCCGCCGCGTCGAGCAAGTCCGCTCTGCCGGAGTAGATGTAGACACGCTGTTCGCCCGATGGGTAGAAACCCTGCCCGCCGAAGACATTGAGGAAGAAAAGAGGATTGCCGCTGTCAAAGCCGCTCACGGCAAATTCGAGGGACACGGCTCCTCCGAGGATATTATGGCAGACCGCCGCGCCGACCTCGAACTCGAACTCTGAATCCCTCGCCTGATAAATTCCCCGTAAATTTCCCTGAGTATCCCGCTTCCGCTTGCCGACAATCTCCAATGAAGCCACCCGTCTCTACAGGACGGAACGGCAAACCGTCTGCTTGGAGGAAGTCTGCCATGATTGACCGCTTATTCGGAGGCGATACGTATACCGCCGCCACTCGCGCCCTCGACGCCACCGCCCTGCGCCAGCAAGTGATTTCTCATAATCTCGCCAACGCCAATACTCCCGGCTACAAGCGGCAAGAAGTGCAATTCGAGAACGAACTCTCCCGCGCCATTTCCCAGCACGACAACCCCTGTGCGCCGCGCATTAATAGCGTCCGCCCGCGAGTGATCACGGTGGGCAATACCAGCGAACGCGCCGACGGCAACAACGTGAATTTGGAAACCGAAAGCGTCAATCTGGCAATCAACGCCCTCAAATTCGAGGCGTTAGCGCAATCGGTTGCAGGGACGTTTCGCGCCCTGAAAACAGCGATCAAAGGATCATAATCGCCGCCGATTCTCCTATGTAGGGTGCGGGGCTTGCCCCGCCCTATAGACTGACAAGGAAGTTTTTGCTCATGCCGCTCTCATCATCTTTGCAAATCAGCGCGTCCGGCTTGACCGCCGAAAGATTGCGCCTCGACGTAATCAGCAACAACATCGCCAACGCCAATACCACGCGGGGCGCAGACGGCTTGCCCTATCGCCGCCAGCAGGTTTTGTTTGCGGCACGGCAGGAGGGCAGTTCGTTCGCCTCGCACTTGTCCCATGCACGCGGCAAAGTGTCGGCGTCGGGAATGGGCGTCGAAGTCACTTCGGTGCGTCCCGACTTGTCCACCGACTTCAAGATGGTCAAAGACCCCGGCAATCCCGACGCGGATGCTAATGGCTTCGTCAAGATGCCCAATATCGAACCCGTGATCGAAATGGTAGACCTGATCGCCTCATCCCGTGCTTATGAGGCGGGCGTCACCGCCATCAACGCCGCCAAACAGATGGAACAACGCGCCCTCGACATCGGACGCGCCTAATTTTTTTCGAGAGAAGAGAGAACTGTCATGCCCCTCGACGCAATTTCATCAATACAACCGTTCAGCACGCTTCAAGGCATTCGCCCAACAGAAGGACTCGCACTTCCCCTGCCCGGAACGTCCGGCATTGCGGAAACGTCCGCGTCGGGCAAAACCTTCGGGCAGCACTTGGAATCCGCCATTGCCGAAGTCAACGCCGCCCAGCTTCACTCCGCCGACATGACCAAACGCTTTGCCGCCGGTGAGCCGATGGACGTACATGAAGTCATGGTCGCCTCGCAGGAGGCGGGCGTCATGCTCGATATGGCGGTAACAGTCCGCAATAAACTGGTGGACGCTTATCAAGAGATTATGCGAATCTCGATGTAGGGAGTAGGTAATTGGGTCGTTAGGTGATTGGGTAATTAAAATCCGATGCGCCTAGATTGGGAATGCATTGTCCCAACGACCCAATCACCTAACAACCCAATCACCCAACGACCCAATGAAGGAATCAAGCCTGTGCTGCAACGAGCGCGTGACTGGTGGGAAGGTCAATCCCGCAACAATCAAATTATTTTTGGGGCATCGTCGCTCGGCGTTCTCGTCGCGCTGGTCGGCTTCATCTTTTGGGCGGGACAGCCGGAGTATCAACTGCTGTTCGATAATCTTGCCCCCAAAGATTCCAGCACTGTCGTGGACAAACTCAAAGAGCAAAATGTCCCCTTTCGCCTTGTCAATGGCGGCAAAACCATCGAAGTCCCGGCGCAGAAACGCGACGAACTGCGAATGCAGATGTTGGGGCAGGAAGTGCTGAAGCAGAGCGGCGCAACCCTCGGCTACGAACTCCTCGACAGCATTGGTCCGATGACGACCGACAAACTGGAGCATCAGAAACTGCTGCAAGCGCGACAGGGCGAAGTCAGCAAAACCATTATGTCCATGGAGCAGATTGCCTCCGCCACAGTTCACTATGGTGAAAAGGACACCTCTCTGTTTGCCAATGGCTCGAAAGAGGCGACGGCGGCGGTCATCGTCACGCTCAAACCCGGAATGTCGCTCACCAAAGAGAACATTAAAGCCATTGTGCGCCTGACTCAGATGCCGTTTACCGGACTACAGGAGCGCGGCATCACCTTGTCCGACTCGCAGGGCAATCTGCTCTGGGACGGACCCGGCGGCGGCGATAACAATATGGGCGACTTCATGGAGAAGACTCGCGCCTATGCCAGCGAACTCCGCGCCGAACTGCAATCTGCTCTTGACAGAGTGGTTGGTAAGGGCAACGCCATTGTTCTCGCCCACCCCGAAATGAATTACGATACCGAGACTGTCAAGCGCACTGTCCCCGAAGCGGGCGTCCCCACTTCGAAGACAACCGATGTCGAAAAGTTCACGGGCGAAGGCGGATTGAACCGGAGTGCCGTAGGAGCCACCGCCAACGCAAATGGAACGGCGAACGCCCCAACCAACGCCCCCGGCACGCCCAATTATGTCAGCAGCAACAACACCGACGGCGCGTATGAACACGAACAAAACACAACGACGTATGCCGCCGGACAAAGCGAAACTGTCACCAATAAAGCCCCGATGCGGCTGGAACGCCTGACAGTGAGCGCAATGATCGACTCCAATGTGAAGCTTTCGGATGGCAAAGCGGTAGATGTGACGACAATCAAGCAAGTTTTGGAGAATCATATCGCGGCGGCGGGCAACGCTGCCGATCGCTCTGTTTCCGTCGTCCTTTTCCCATTCAACAGGTCGGAAGAGTTGGCTGCCGACAAAGCCGCCGATATTGCTGCCGCCGCTGAACGGATGCAGCGCACACTGACGATTGCTGTGCCGCTTGTCCTGATGGTCGTCTGTTTCCTTCTGTTGTCCCGCGCCATGAAAAAGTCCGGCATGATTCTTGCGCCCGGCGGCGAACAACTGGCATTGGCTGGTGCAGGGATCGGAGGCGCAGGTCTGCTGTCTGCGGGCGGTGATTTCTCGCCGTTCAATGCACCGGAAGGCACGATGATCACTCTCCCTGACGGCACAACCGCCGATGCCTCCAACTATGTGATTGCTGAGGACGGTACGCTGATGCGCCGTGCAATGGACGATGAAGGCGATCCCATCGGCTTGCTGGTCAGCGAAACGGGTCTCAAAACCTATGATGTCATCGAGCAGCAGTTCGACGGTGTTCTGGAAAGTATTCTCCATATGGCACGCAACAAGCCCGAAATGGTGGGGGCTTTGATCAAATCATGGGTCAGTGAAGACGTGTAGGTCGTTGGGTCATTGGATTGATGCTTACCCTGTCCATTGACGGAACAGCAACAAGCGAGCGGGTACATCTCTACATTCGCATTGCCCAACGACCCAATGACCCAATGACCTAATGAGCCAACGACCCAAAGAGGGAGCAACAGGTGAATCGCGGAAATCAACTCAATAATCGACAAAAAGCAGCGGTTTTACTCGTCGCCATGGGACCCGATGCGTCCTCGAATGTTCTCAAGCATATGCGCGAAGAGGACATTGACCATCTCACGCTGGAAATCGCCCGCTTGGGCAGAGTGTCGGCAGAGACGCGCCGTAATATCGTGACCGAGTTTTATGAACTGTGCATGGCGCAGGACGTGATCTCCGAAGGCGGCATTGACGAAGCCCGAAAAGCCCTCGAAGCCGCATTCGGAGCAGAACGCGCCAACGATATCATAACTCGCATCTCCCAGACACTTCAAGTGCTGCCGTTCGACTTCGTGAAGAAGGCGGATGCCAGCCAAATTCTCTCGTTCATTCAGGATGAACACCCGCAAACGATTGCGTTGATTCTTGCCCATCTCGGTCACAATCAGGCGGCTGTCGTGCTTTCGGGACTGCCGCAAACTCTCCGCGCTGAAGTCGCTCGTCGTATCGCCATTATGGACAGGACGCCGCCGGAAGTGATCCGCGAGATTGAAAAAGTTTTGGAACGCAAACTCTCCAGTGCGGTGCTGTCACAAGCGTTTACGTCCGTCGGAGGCGTCAAGTCGCTGGTCGAAGTCCTCAATTATGTGGACAGAACGACAGAAAAAACCATTTTGGAATCGCTGACGGACAACAGCCCCGAACTCGCCGATGAGATCAAAAAACTGATGTTCGTGTTCGAGGACATTCTGACGCTCGACGACGCATCGATCCAAAAGGTCATGCGCGAAGTAGACGGCAAAGAACTTGCCCTCGCGCTCAAGGGCGTCGGCGAGGAAGTCCAAACCCGCATCTTTAAGAATATGAGCGAGCGTGCGGCAACAATGCTCAAAGAGGATATGGAGTTTATGGGTCCGGTTCGCCTGCGCCAAGTGGAAGAGGCGCAGCAGCGGATCGTTGGCATTGTGCGCCGGTTAGAAGAGGCAGGCGAAATCGTCGTGGCACGCGGCGGAGGCGGAGGCGGCGATGAGATCATTGTCTGAGAATGAAGTCAAACAGCCACTGCCCTTCGAGGCGTTCACCGTTCCCAATCTCTCACGCAAGCCGGAAAAGGTCGCCGAACCCGTGAGTTGGTTTACGGTGCTGGCTCCGCGCATTCCCGAAGAGCCAAAAGAGGGCGTGGCTTTTGTTCCGACACTGATGGGTGATCCCACGCAGCCGCAATGCGCCCTTTTCCCCAACGTGGATGAGATCGCGGCGGAGACCTTGCGGCAAAAAAACGAGAGTCTCGCGGAACCGCCCGAATTGGTTCTCCTGCGGGCGCAGATCGAAATGGACGCGGAACTGATCGAGTTCGATGCTCAACAACGCGCCGCCAAAATTCTCGTACAAGCCCAGCAAGACGGCTATGCTGTCGGCTACGCAGAGGGGTTGGCGAAGGGGCAAGCGGACGGTCAGGCACAGGCATTGGCGCAGTTCGAGCAGGAACGCGCCCTGTATCGCGCTGACATCGAGGACTTTATTGCCCATATCGAAGCCGAGCGGGTCAAGACGTGGCATGAGATGGAGCCGCTGATGATTCGGATGGTATTCGAGTTATCGGCGAAGGTGATCAAACAAGAGATTGAGGTCAATCGCGATGTCACTTTGTCGCTGGTTCGCAATGCTCTGCGCCGCGTCGTGGATTCGACCACGCTACGTATCCGGGTTCATGGTGACGATTTGGAGACAGTTCGCACCAACCGTGCCGACCTGCTCACTCTCGTTGACGGCGCGAACCATGTCGAGATCATCGAAGATCGCCGCGTCAGTCTCGGCGGCTGTATCATCGAAACCAATGCGGGCAGCATAGACGCCCGCATCGAAACCCAACTGGACAGCGTCTCCGACGCCTTAGAACAAATGGTCGAATACCGACAAGCCGCTTAATGGGTCATTGGTTCATTGGGTCATTAAAAACCTAATAGACCTCTTGCAAGAGTCGGGTACAAGAACGTACCCGACT
>CAZPZP010000133.1:0-8255 GCA_964591025.1 uncultured Chthonomonadaceae bacterium | reverse complement strand
GAATTTATTCTGCTGGACTCTTGCAAGAGTCAGCGGGCGGAAGCGTTTTACACCGGGTACGTTCTTGTACTCGGTCAAGAGCAAACCACTCTCAAGCGATAGGAGTAGTTTTCAGACAGGTGCGTTTTTGTACCCGCAATGGAATTGTCCTAAAACCTAATCCCGACTCCCTTTTCCGGCGGTTATGTCCTTGTACCCAAAGCGGACTCCTCCGTCTGCTGACTTATCCAAGAGATCTATCGAAGCATCTCCGGCACATTCTTCCGCGCAATCTTACCAGTTTTTCGCAAAAAGTGGTACTTATCGGCGATTTTCCGTACTGTTACCGGCGCAATTGAACCCCAAAACAGGGATAATGGGACATCTATTGGAAAGGAGAAGGCCAGTCATGGAGAGTATTCAGGCCGCTTCGCACGAGGCAAGTTTGTTGTGTCCGCAGTGTGGAGGAGAGTGCGAGTATCAACGCATTACGATGCCACTCAAACGTTCCCCGTTCGGATTTGTTTTAATTCGCAATGTTCCCGCAGAGGTGTGTCAGCGGTGTGGAGAGGCGCAGTTTTCTCTTCCCATCACCAATCAGGTGATGAACGCGATTCACTCGGAACATACGCCCGATGAGATTGCACTTATCCCCATCTACGACTTTTCCGGTTCAATCTCTTAACAATCCTAAACTCCCCTGCTGCCCGATATTCACGGCGCAGGGGAGTTTTTTGTCTCCTCAATCGTATACCAAACAACCCCGCGATAAGGAGAGACCATGCCTGTTTTAGAATTTCCCTGTGAACTCGACGCTTCCATTGAAGACGTTTGGGCATTCCATGATGCCATCGAAACCCTTTTCCTTCTGACGCCGCCGCATACCAAAGTTCGTCTCGATGGGGAACCCGAACCGATGCGCGTGGGAGTCGTCTATCGCCTCCGAATGCGCCGCTGGGGAATTATTCCGCTCGCTTGGGACGCCAAAATCGTCGCCTACGATCCGCCGAATGGTTTCACCGATGAACAGATTCCGGGCAAAGGTCCCTTCAAGTCATGGAAACACGAACACCTCTTAAAAGCGATCTCTCACACCAAAACCCTGCTCACTGACCGCGTCACCTACGAACCGCCCTTCGGCATCTTAGGCAAAATCGCCGACGCCGTTTTTATCCGCCGCGACCTCGAAGCCATGTTCGCCCATCGCCACGCGGTTACGAAGAGAGAGACAGAGGGACAAAGGGAGAAAAAACTATAGAACTACAACTGGCACAAAGTACACAACGACAATAGACCTCTTGCCTGAGTCCAGCAACAATTTATTTCTCGTGCAGGTCTCGTTCCGCCGTGCCGTGCTTCGCACTCTCAAGGAGCCAGAGCATTTCGTCCGTAGGACGGCTGTTTTTGAGTCGGGTACGTTCTTGTACCCGACTAGGGCAAGAGGTCTAATTCAAGAATTCAATGTTTGGATTTCCGCACTGTTTTCGTGTTCTTTCGTGTAGTTTCGTGGATCACTGCATTGGCTTTTTCTCCCCTTCTCCTTTTCTCCCCTTCTCCTCTTCTTTCTTCGGCGGCAGCCAGCGCATAGAAGGCTTACCGGCGCGAGAGGCGAAGACGCCCCGCCGGAGGGTGTTGAGATATTCGGGGCGCGTGGTGACACTGCCATAGGAAAACAGAGTGACGCCGGAGGCTCCTGCCTTGCGGACTTGCTCGATCTTTTTCGCCACGTCGCCCGCTGATAATCGCCACGCTCCGATTCCCGTATAGACTTTCTTTTCACCGGCGGCTTCGACTGCCTTGCGCGTTTGGGCGATGATGCGGGCTGTGTTTTTGTCATAAGACATCAGAGCAACGGCGTCGAAATAGCCCGCTTTTAACCATAGCCGCCAATCCTGACCGCGAGCGCGAAAGGCGTCGTCTGCATCGGCGAATACCGCCCCTGAAACTTGAATCCACGGCTTTGCTTGTTTGACCGTGGTTGAGACACGCCGAACCAACTCCGTCACTTGGGCGCGTCGCCAATCCGCCCATTCCTGCCCAAAACTGTGGACATAAGCCAGCCGATCTTTCACGCGCATCGTCTCCATGCGAGCGAACTGCTCCGGCGTCATTTGTGCGTGCATAAAGTCGCGAAATCGTGCCAGTGTCGGCGTGCTAAAGTCTTGTGTCAAACCGTTATAGCGGCAGTAATCGAAATGGATTCCGTCCACATCGTAGCGGGTTGCCACATGAGTGAACACATTCAGCAAATGCTCCTGAACGGCAGGACTGCTCGGCTGCAAAAACGCGCCTTCGCTCTTCGCGTTCGGAACGGCAGAGACCCGATCAAACTTATCGGTGGCGAACCACGCCCGATGCGCGTTCCAGAGATGGTTTGGGTTGCGTGGCTTTTTTGTGCCGCTCCACGTCAAAAACGTGTTCATCCACGCATGAACCTCAAGCCCATTTTTATGCGCCTCTGTGATCATCATTTGGAGCGGATCGAAATCGGCGGGCTGACGCGCCAACGATTCGGCACGCGGCTCATAAGGCGAATCATAAAACGCATCGCCGCGCCCTCGCACCTGCACGAACAGCGTATTGAAGTGATATTTGACCGCAACGGCAACCACTTTTTTGATTGCAGCGGACGAAGTCATACTGTCGCGCACGACCCACATTCCCCGCATTTCGGCGTTTTTGTCCGCGATCTGCGGATTGATGACCGTGCGATTGATTTCTGACGGCGGACTATCTTGAGCGAAAAGAGGAACTCCCATAGAGGGCAACAGAGCCAAACCGACACAGATAGACAGAAAACCGACGAATGTTCGGAACGAACGGAACTTTGGGGACAGCAATAGAAACTCCTTGCGATAAAATTACCTGCGGGGGCTGTTCATTCAATAGTCGGTACAATCGCGTCAGAGTTACATAAAGATTGAAAAGAAGGAGTGCCTATAGGCGACATTATGAACCTTTCGTGCCTCTTGACGTGTCTCATTCTTCGTGTGCTTCCGCAATGCCATTTCGTCTGCTCGTTCGAGAATCCGGCAGAGGAAATCTCCAACAAGAAAGTATGCGTGCTATGAGAGATTTGCAGCGCGACGGCAGGGCGTTCGGTGACAACGCCCTGCGCTTTGATCGCATCGGCGAGGAGATGGCACGCTGTCTCGAAGCCATTTTGTGCCACAATACACCACCAAGACAGCCAGTCCGTATCCTGCCGCCGCTCAGTCCAACACCGCCGCATTGGGATTCGGTCATGCGGGAAGCACTCATGCACTTCCTCAATCTCGCTCATCCAAAGGAGTAAATTCAGCGTGCCGACCTTCGCGACTCTCCAAACCATACGCGGCTTTTTTCCGATTTCCGACCAGTGGGCGACATCGGGACAGCCCAAAATTTCCCACTTTCACGCCATAGCGAACGCCGGTTTCGAGTGTGTCGTTAATCTGTTGCCGGAGAACGAAGTCTTGTTGGGCGAGCCGGAACTTGTGCGCGAATTGGGCATGGAATATCACGCAATTCCCGTGATATGGACAAAACCGACACCGGAAAACTTCGCCGCCTTCGTCGCCCTTATGCAGTCCTCTTCCGAGCGCAAACTCTATGTCCATTGTGCCGCCAATATGCGCGTATCGGCGTTTACCTATCTCTATTGCACGCTCTTTCTCGGCGTAGACGAAGTTGCGGCGCGTACCGCGATGCACCAAATCTGGGAGCCAATTCCCCACTGGGCAGAGTTCATCGAGACCATCAAGAGAGGGAAGGCATGAAGCCGCAGAATTGGGCGGGGAACCTCACTTACCGCGCCGCACGCTGGCACGCTCCCGAAACCACCGAGCAGTTGCAGGGTATTGTCAGCCGCTGCCAAAAGTTGAAGGTTCTCGGTTCGCGTCATTCATTCAATGACATCGCCGACACCACGGAAGATATGCTCACCCTTGAGAATTTCGATCAGATTGTTGCCTTAGATCACGAACACAACACTGTCACCGTCGAAGCCAATATCCGCTATGGAACTCTCTGTCAATGGCTTCATCATCAAGGTTACGCGCTCCATAATCTCGCCTCCTTGCCGCATATCTCTGTAGCAGGAGCGTGCGCGACGGCGACACATGGTTCAGGAGTCGGCAACGGCAATCTCTCAACGGCTGTTTCGGCGATGGAAATTGTCACGGCGAATGGCAAAATCAGAACCGTTTCGCGTGAATGTAACGGCGAGCAATTTGATGGGATGGTCGTGGGCTTGGGCGGTCTCGGCGTTGTGACCAAACTCACGCTTGATATTCAGCCCGCCTTTGCTATGCGCCAATATGTATATGAAAACCTGCCGCTCTCGGAAATGGAAACCCATTTCGAGGGAATTCTGGGATATGCCTACAGTGTCAGCCTCTTTACCGATTGGCAAACCGAACAGATCAATCAAGTTTGGATCAAAGAACGAATCATGGGCGGCAATTTCTCGGAATTGGAACCCATTTTTTTCGGTGCGCCGCTCGCCGAACGCCCTTTGCATCCTCTTATCAGTCTGCCTGCCGCAAACTGCACGGAGCAGATGGGCGTTCCGGGCGCGTGGCACGAACGCTTGCCCCATTTTCGTATGGAATTCACGCCAAGCAACGGCGAGGAACTCCAAAGCGAGTATTTTGTTCCGCGTCGGCACGCACTTGCCGCCATTCGTGCCGTCTCTGAATTACGCGAACAGCTCGCCCCGCATCTTTTTATCTCCGAAATCCGCACTATCGCCGCCGATACGCTTTGGATAAGTCCCTGCTATGGTCAGGACAGCGTTGCGATCCACTTCACTTGGAAACCGAACGGGCAAGCGGTTGAGGCACTTCTGCCGCGTATCGAAGCCCAACTTGCGCCGTTTGGAGCGCGTCCGCATTGGGGCAAACTCTTCGCAATGAATGCCGCCGAACTCCAATCGCTTTATCCCAAACTGCCCGATTTCCAGCGGCTTCTTCGCGCCTTCGATCCAATCGGCAAATTTCATAATGCGTATTTGGAACGGTATATATTAGGGTCGTCTTCGTGAGAATTTCCGTGACCGGCGAAACGGGATAGGGAAGCACAAACTACTCTGTGAGGGAAGAAAAGGTAGGCAGCCATTGCGTTTGTAACTGTGCGATGGCGTCTTCCTTTGCCTTCGCTTCCACTTCAATATAGGGAGCAAAGGCGTAAACAGAGGGCATGAGAGTGATATATTGGCTGTGGCGAATATCGTTGAAATGCTCGCGCCCATTGGAGATATGGACAATTTGTTCTGCGGGATTCGACCATGTGGCACGGGCGGCAAAAAACATTTCCGTCACGCTCAGATGCTCGTAACTGTCCAGTTTTTCGCGGCAAACGTGATGATGAGCGTCGAATACCATCGGAACCTGCGTGGCGTAACAGACAGCCAAGATGTCGCTTGCACTGTAAGCATCCTCGTCGTTTTCCAGCACAAGGCGCGACTTCACGGGTGACGGAAGCGCGGCGATAGTTTCTATGAGCCGCTCAGACCGACCCGATTTTCCGCCATGAACGATCATTGCCGCCCAAGGTGAGCGCGGTAGACCGAGCCGATCCAGAACGCTCGCGTGATACTCCAGATTACGAATGCTGTTTTCGATCACGGGCGGATTGTCGGAATTGAGAACGACGAACGGCTCCAGGTGTGCAACAATCCGCAAACCGCTTTCCCTCGAAGCCGCGCCGATTGCTGCCAACGCTGTATCGAATTCTGCTAAAACAGGCGCACCTTCAGGGGTATCGGCGGAGGGAAATAGCGCGGAGGACATCCGGTACAACTGAATGCCATGTTCCGCACAAAAATCCACTGCCCGCGCCAACCGCATAATGTTGTCACTGTAAATACTGCGGAGAATCGTCGCCTGTTCTTCCGGCGGAAAACTCAGGAGCCGTGTACGTGTCACTGTGCGGAATCGTATTGCGTCCGATTGTGTGACGCAGACGAGACCCAGAGTAGGCACAATCGTCTGAGCCGAAGAAGGTGGAACAGAATCAGAAAGGGAAAAAGCAGTCACATCCAACATGACGCAAACCGCGTCTTGCTCGTTCCCCTTTCTTCCAACACTATAGGACAATGCGACGATACCGCGCTTCGACAAACATAAAGACACCATAAGCGACAAGTCCTGCCGCGACAATCCCAAGCAGCCACAGCCCATAACCTTGTTGCGCCAGCAAATCCAATGCACTGCCTAAGCCTTTGGCTTTTTGCGGCGCATCGTGCCATGCGGCGTTGATGAAAAAGCCGCCGATAATCACGAAAACAATGCCGCGTGCAATATAGCCAACTCGCCCGCTGATGACTGCCCATTTTTGCGCCATCGCCGAGAGTTCGTTGAGTTTCAGCTGCTTCTGGAATTTTGCTTTGTAGCCTCGGACAATATGCGATAGCCCCATCCCAATGACGACGAGACCGACCAAGCCGACCAAACCTTGCCCGAAAGGCATTGCAAGCACGCGGGCTGTCCAATCCTGCATCCCGCCCTCGCCCTCGCCCTGTTGAGCGGTTCCCATAAACAGCGTGAAGGCAGTATAGGCAAGCACAGAATAGACGATGCCGCTGAGAACAAAGCCGCTGCGTATGGCAAACCCTTTGGCGTCACTGCCTTCGTTTTCAGGATCAAGCCCTGCTTCCACGAACCGCCATAAGGCGTAACCGGCAAGCCCGACGGCGACCAGTATTAGAAGAAATCTCCCCATCGGATTTTGCGCGATACTCACCAATGCGCCTTGACTGTCTGTTGTCTTGCCGCGCCCCGTCCATGCCGCCATCACAGCCAATACACCAATAACGATATAGACCGTGCCTTTGGCGGCGTATCCGAAACGAGCCAAACGCTCTACCCAAGGGGCGGCTTGTCGAACCGTCTGTTCTGTTTGATGCTGAATTGTACCGAGTGTGGGAACGTGATCTGCCATTGAAATTCTCCCTAAAAGCGTTCGAATGCTTATCTTGTGTCTGTCTGTTGTGAAACGGCATAAGTGGCTCCCATGTTCCGTGATTCTTAGGGGTATCGCCGTGATCCGTCCAAACTCGTTTTTATCGTTATCCGCAATCTACTGTTATCAAACGTAACTGTTGGTAACTGCCGCTTGTGCTGCACTTGTTTGCGGACGAGAGAAATAAGGAAATGCGGCGTAACTTGGTGAATAGTCCGGCTATGAAGAACACATCCAATAGGAAGCAAGAAGCGTCTAAGCCCAACGTCGACCATGATCGCCTCTTCAAGAACCTCATCACGGTTTTGTTCGTCGAGTTTCTGGAGTTGTTCGCCCCGCAGATCGCCGCCGCTATAGACCGCGACAGCATCGAGTTTGTGGACAAAGAGGTTTTCTCTGAACTGATGCCGGGCAAGGAGAACCGAGCCGATATTTTAGCGAAGGTCACTATTCCCGGTGAGGAAGGCGTCGTTTTAGTCCATATTGAGAACCAAGCCAAGAGAGAAGCCGACTTCACCGCACGGATGTTCGATTATTTCAAGAAAATCGATACCAAGTTGAATCTGCCGATCTATCCCATCGCCGTTTTCTCGTTCAACACGCCCAAACGCGCCGAGCCTTATGTCTATAGCCGCGTAACGTTCGGGTTGGAAGTTATCCGGTATCAGTTCCAGCCCATCCAACTCAACAGGTTGAAATGGCAGGATTTCGTGGGAAATCCCAATCCCATCGCGACGGCACTGATGGCAAAGATGCAGGTCAAACCGGAAGATTACGTTACGGTTCGGCGCGGGTTCTATGAGTTGTTCATGACGGGAAAGTTGGACAGAAAGCAGTTGCGGGCGATAGAGGAGTTCATGGCAACGTATCTGAAACTGACGCGAGAGCAGGCACTACAACTGGAAGAGGAGATGGAAACCATCATGCCGCCACAAGCACTAAAGGAATTCACAGAAATCATCACAGAGCGCGATGAGATCGCCTTTGAGAAGGGAGTTGAGAAAGGGGTCGAGCGCGGGATCGAACAAGGCATCGAGCGCGGGATCGAGCAAGGCATCGAGCAAGGACTGCGCGAGGGAGAAGCGCGTTCCGCTCTCCGTATGACCTTGCGCCAAGCAGACAGCAAGTTCGGTACGACGGGAGAAGCCTTGCGTCAGCGTGTCACTGCATTGCCTACCGAGAAATTAGAAGAGTTGAGCATCGCGCTTCTGTCTTTTGAGACGGCAGCCGAATTGCAAAAGTGGCTCGACGCCAACGCTTGAGGCACTGCTTAATTCACTAGACCTCTTGCCTGAGTCCAGCAACAATTTATTTCTCGTGCAGGTCTCGTTCCG
>CAZPZP010000132.1:0-8259 GCA_964591025.1 uncultured Chthonomonadaceae bacterium | reverse complement strand
CCGCTTTTAAGACACCTAAAACCGCAGGACAATCTGCGGGCTGACGCAGGATTTAACAGATATTGAGAGATAATGATAAACCTTGCGTGGCAAGTTGAGTTAGTCTCCGTACAATCACATACCGGGTACGTTTCTGTCCCCGGCAGGAAAACAGACGTCCTATGGACGCGCCATTTGTACGGTGTTTATCTGATTTGTCTATTATTATTTATGTGTAGACATTTCTTTTTCAGTGACGCAACCGAAATCAGGCATCATGAATTCACTCCTCTCATCTGACAGGCACTTTACAGAAAAAAGGATTCACTGCGATAAATGCAGAAATTAGAGTAACAAAACGCAAACTATAAAATTATTGCGTGCTACTCCTTTTACGGTTGTTATCGCAGGGAAAACACCAATGGTTGACGAACAAACGACAAAAGAGAACGTCCTTGTAAGCGATCTGCTTCTCGGCGAGCCAGTAGCATCACGTCATCTCGTAGAACGATATTATATCCCTCTCTCCATTTTGCTTCGGAAGCATTTTCCTTTTGTGCCGAACGAAGCAGTCGAAGATGCCGCATACGATGCTCTGCTCGCGGTCATTCAATCGCCTCAAAACTATGATGCAGCACGAAGCAGCCTGCTCACCTATCTCTATCGAATAGCCAAGAACAAAGTCGTCGATCTCTTCAAAGTACAAAAACGCACGGAATTCGAGATTTTTGTTGGTGGCACTGTCGCATTAGCGCAAAAAGAAGAGAATAACTATCGTGCAGAACATTATTCCGACAATATGCTGGTATGGACTGAAGGCGAAACTCTACCACCCGACATAACACAACTCATTGATGAGATTTTGCCCCATCCATTAGACCGCCAAATTTGGGATATGATTTGTGAAGGCAGAAAAGATACCAACGATTATGCCCAACTGCTCAAGATCACCCACCTGCCTTTGAGCGAGCAACAAGCGGAAGTCAAGCGGCAACGCGAGCGCGTCAACAAGCGGATACGCCGCCGTCAGGGCGAGTTCCGCAAACGGCTTTTTGGGGAAGAACTATGACTGACAATTCATTCAAACCATTTCGCGAAAGTCGTCTCACTCAGACACAGAAATCGCGCTTTGTCCTACGTGCCGTGCAAACCCATGCCCCACTCTTGGCAACCACTTTAACGCGATATGCCGAAGACGAGGGCATCACTTGGGAAGAACTCGCCCAGTCGCTGCAATGTACGCCCGAGCAATTCGATTCTGTCGCCATGTGCCGTCCTCCCCGTCCCGAATCGTTTGTTGCCGATGTTGCTGGCATTGCCGATGGTTATGTTGAGACAGATCGTTTGCTTGATCTTTTACGCCACCTTCAGGTTTTGGACATCTTCCACACAGCGTCGTCGCTCCAATCCGCTGACACTCCCAATCGAGGCGTGACGCTGCTCGCCGCACAAGACCGTATGCCGTTGCCTGAACCCAAAATCCCAGAAACTGATAGCGACCTACCCTCTTCCTGATAAAACTGTTGCTCGGAGGCATCTCGTGTTTTCTTCCCTCACAACCGCAGAACGCTTCCGAACTGCTGCCGGCGCACCGTCCGCTCAGCCACTCGATCCCGTTGCTGCTCTGCTCCATCTCTATCCAGTCAACGTGCTTCGACTTACAGACTTGAATGTCAACGGCATATGCGACTGGCTGACCCGCCGTCGCATCGAACCGCCCCATCCTCTGACAGTATGTCATGACCGCACCTTGCGCGGAGGGATCGTTGCCCAGCGAGGCGCAGCATTTATCTTCCTCGACGATAGCGATTCTGTGCAGGAACAACGCTATACCGCAGCCCACGAAACCGGACACTATTTGCAGGATCATCTCTATCCCCGTGAAGATGCACTGGCAGAGTTGGGAGAGGAAATTCTTTCTGTTCTCGATGGACTAAGACCGCCGACTTGGAGCGAGCAGATTGGCGCGTTGTTGTCGTCAACTTCGCTTGCCCATTATGCCCACTTGATGGAGCGCAATCCGGCAGCATCTTATCTCCACCCGGAAATCGCCGAGCGTGAAGCCGATGCAGATCGCTTTGCATGGGAGATTTTGGCTCCTCTCGACGCCTTACAAGCCCGCTTCGCGTGGTCAGAAAATCGCACTGCTGATCTCGATACCCTCACGGTACTGCTCACCGATGAGTTCAAGATGCCTGTGTTTGCTGCGAAAGACTATGCCGCGCATCTCGCTGAGCAATTTGCGCCATTGCCGCCGATTTGGGGACATCTGCGACTTGGGTAACCACTCGAATTATTGCCTCCATTCTCAGCAAGCAAAATTTTGTGAATTTTTCAGAGAAAGTGTCGCATTCCACACGTGCGTCCCGAATAGATCAGTGAGAAAGGAACGTTGCCATGACCGCACAGCCTAATGAATTTCAAACTCCATATATCACTCCCACGGAATCGGACGCCTCGACTGTATCTCTGCACACGGCTCTCGACCTCAATAATTGGTGCAAAGGAACCGACCTTTCTCGCCTCTATCCAGAACTGCGCCAAATGGTTTCCGAAAGTGTCGCACGTGAGCAGCGGATACGTGAACCGATTCGCAGTCAACTCCTGCCACAGTTTCGCGCCGGAAGCCGTCCTGGTTTGCCCGCGTCCGCCGGAATCTATCGCATCACTCCTGATGAAGTGCAGCGTGTCCATTGTGGTCTGCTGTTCAATGGCGGTACGGAATGCTGTGACGGCAATGTGATCGGGCATTCTTCGCTTGCCCTTTCGATTTACCAGATCGGGATGGCATTGGTGCGCTATCAAGGTGACTGCGGCACATGGGTACATCAATTTTTTCGGCGTGACCTCTATGCACAGAGCCAAGACCCTCTCCAAGAGATGCTGGAACTGCTCCGCAAACGCCGCAATCAAGAACCAGAAAATGCTGATATGCCTCGTGACCCATTTACTCGCCTGATGCGCCGCACTCTCATGGAATGGGCAGAACGAGCTGTCTTGATCCGGCAATCGAAGGCATTGTGGCGCATGGGACACGGCAACCCCATTGCCTATAATCTTCTCCTCCCAACAACGGAAACCATGACCAAAGACAGCATGGCGATTTTGCGCGAATTGACGGCATATCGCCGATTCGTCTATGTCGCCAGCGAGCCGAGCGATCAACTGCTCCTGACAGTTGGAAATGCTCTCTATCCGTTGGAATTTGTTGTTGCCGATACACTGGGAACCACTTTTAACGATGTTCATTTGGAACGGTTGATCGGTGGGCAATGGGGTAAGCAGGAGATTGTTAAAGAGATCAGACAGACGGTGCGCGATATTCGTTCGGAGATTGTCGTTGGTGTCTATCGTGCTACAGAGCATTCTCCGGCACGGGTGTTTTATGCCCACAAAGATTTCGCCTGTCAAGCCGCCGCTCTCGCCATCGCCGATTCTGTGCTGCAACCGTATCGCGGATTTCCCATGCTGATCGATTTGGCGGATACTCTGTGCGGAACCTGTTTCGACAAATCCACTTTGACCGGAGTTGTCCATGATGCTTATGCCGCCGCAGGAGAGCCGACCCGCTATCTCGGCGAACGCGAAACTCGCTAAATCTGTGCGTGCTATGGATGAGGAAAAGAGAAAACCACGATGAACGACGAACCCACAACCCAATGGAACAAGCAGGAAACCGATGACACTGACAGCATCGCACAGCGGCTGACACTGACCGTTCTCGATCAGATTGATGCGGACAGTGCAGCCATTGGTGGAGCCTATACACCACCCGCAGACCGTGAAGGTTCCGTTGGTGTGACAATGTTCGATACGCCTGCATCGGACGACAACACCATTCCCATACTCCTGCCGAAAGAGAGCATCGGGAAACTGCCCTCTCAGGCGGCGGTTCGAATCAAGAGTTTAGATGGGCGTGTTTACCTTGGCGTCGTCGTGCGCGGTCCCTTTGCTCTGCCGGACGGTTTGCGTGCCGACGCTCCGCCGATTGTTGCGACGGCAATTCGGGGCGGCGTCTTTTTGCCAGAATATCACGGCTTGGTGATCATCGAAATCGCCGGTGAGGAGCGCGAAAATGGACTACAGCCACATCGGTTTCGCCCCTTGCCTAATAGTCCCGTATGGGTTCTCACAGATGCCGAAGTTGAAAAATTTCTCAAAACGGGCGGCAATGTACGGCTCGGCTTGGCATATGGTCACGACGATTTGCCTATCGCCTTCAAGTCCGGCGACAAAATGGTCTTGCCCCGCCATACCGGCATTTTGGGAACGACGGGCGGCGGCAAATCCACGACGGTTGCCAACATGGTTGCCAACTTGCAACAAGCGGGCGTCGCAGTGATTCTGCTCGATACGGAAGGCGAATATACCGAAATTTACGAGCCGACAAGCGATAAAAATATGCTCCCGATATTGGCAGAGCAGGGGCGTCAGGCGCGAGGCGTGGACAATACGCACCTGCATTTTCTTGTCGGACGCGACAGTTCCAATCCCTACCACCCGCGCCGCTTGCCGTTCTCGCCCTCGTTCTCCAATATCTCGCCCTATGCCGCACTAGAGATTTTCGACCTCAACGAAGCACAGGAAGAGCGATTCCAGAAGGCGATTTCTGTGACGATTCGCGCCTTCGACGACCTCAAACTTTGGACGGAAGGCGATTTACGCTATGTCAAGGAAGAGATGGACGAGTTCGATGAGGGCTATCCCAAAATGCGGCTTTCGCATCTGTACGATGTCACGCGCTGTATCGCCGACATTTTGCAGCACGGCGAACGTTCCAAAACCACACCGCTGCATTCCGGCGAATTTCGCGCCAAAGATTTGGAATTTGATCGCATCGTCAAAGAGGCGGCAAAAGACGAAGCCAAACGCTGGGACAGTTGGCGCAAAGTGCAGGGCAAATTGGGGCGTATCGAAAAATTAAACCTGTTCGACAATCCCAACGCCGAATCCCTAAACTACAAGCAGATGCTGGAACCGGGGCGCGTTTCGATTATTGATCTCTCCGATACCGATTCGACGCTCGTCAACAATCTCATTATCAGCGACTTATTGCGCGGCGTCCAAAAGGCACAAGAAGAAGCATACAAGCAAGCCAACGACATGGGACTCTCACCAACTCCCGTCGTGCTGATCATCGAAGAGGCGCACGAATTTTTGTCCGCGCACCGCATACGCAAAATGCCGATTCTGCATCAACAAGTCGAGCGAATCGCCAAGCGCGGACGCAAACGCTGGCTCGGTCTGGTGTTCGTCACACAGTTGCCGCAACACTTGCCCGACGAGATTTTAGGGCTTGTCAACAATTTCATTCTGCACAAAATCGGCGATGCCAATGTCATCAGCCGCCTCAAGCGCAGCATCGGAAGCGTGGACGACTCGCTCTGGAATCGTCTGCCCCGCCTCGCGCCCGGTCAAGCGATTGTCTCACTTTCCAGCCTGACTCGCCCTATGCTGACCGCAATGGATCCCGCGCCGTGCCAGCTTCGCATGGTGCAATAGTGAGTCCTGAAAAAACCAACGCTTTCCAGCGGAATAAATTCCTCTGCTTGGGGCGTTCCACCATGCCATGCTTCGCACTTGAAATGCAGACGTTGTTGTGAGAGTTTCAAGTCTGCCTTTTTGATACCGATTTGATACCAAAGGAAAATACTGTCGTGATTACTGCCGTTTTAACAAGTGACAACCATCTGGGAGCATACTCTGCTCGCTATCGCCCTGAGAAATTGGAGTTGCGCCGCAAGACCCTGTGCAAAGCGTTTGCCTGTGTCGTCGATTCTGCTATCGAGCGCAAAGCCGATCTGTTTTTGCACGCAGGAGATTTGTTTGATCGCCCCGACCCGCGCAACGAAGAGCGGCAGTTTGTCGCATCGGAATTATGCCGTTTGCGTAATGCGGGCATTCCCGTTTTTGCGATTGCGGGCAACCACGACACGCCGAAAAGTTGGGGTTACGGGGGAGGCTATACCCCGCAGCAGGAGGCACACGAGCTGGGTGGATTACATTTATTTCGTGAAACCGACACCTTGAAATTTGTCGATGTCGAGATACGCGGGCAGAAGATTCGCGTTAGCGGCATGAGCAGCGACTTCAATCTCGACGGCGGAAGCTGCCCATTGGACAAGATTACAATGGAGACACACGACTCAACCATCCCGCACGTTGTTTTGCTCCATTATGGCATTGAAGGCTGGATGTATGCCGGTGACACCGATTTGCCCGAACCGATGCTCTCCCTTGAAAACTTGGAACGTCTCCCGGCAAGTGTGATCGGTGTGGGGCATCTGCATCGCCGCAACCGCAAAACTCTGGCAAGCGGGGCGTTGCTGATCAATCCGGGTTCGACGGAGCGCATGAACTTCGGCGAGGAGGGTTTGACTTGCAGTTATACGTGGCTGGAGTTTGAGAAAGCTCAAGTTTCGGCGAACTGGGAGGATGTCCTGATGCAGCCGATGCGAACTCTAAAACGCGAAATGACCACGAATAATCCACAGTCGCTCCAAACAGGGCAAGTGAACGCCGCTGCTGCCGAACTGTTCGAGTCTTGCCTTACGGAGATCAACGCGGCAGCGAACGGTGAAATGCTGATGCGGGTGCAGTTTTCCGGTCAGATGTCGCGTGGAATGGATCAGGCTTTTGAGTGGGAGAAACTCCAAACACAAGCAAGTTCCGCGTGTTTTCACTGTCTGTTCGATAGAGAAAGCCTGACGGTTTATGATCCCGACAGCGATCTGCCGCTTGGTTACGGCGTCAGTTTCGATGTGCGTGAAGAACTCGGCATTTCGGCAGCAAGACTACAAACAACTACCGAAGATGCCACCGACAAAGAGATCAACAGTGCGGCTTTGTCGCGCCTTTTGGAAGCATACGACAGCCTCAAAGAAGGAGCAAAAGCATGATCAAACTTCATCGCCTCCGTTTGCAGAACTTCAAGCAGATTGACAAACTTGAAATCACCTTTCCCGACAAAGGCAGTACCTTAATCGAGGGACATAACGAAGCTGGAAAATCGTCGCTGTTCGAGGCGGTGTTTTACGCACTCTATGGCAAATCACTTACTGATACCAACCATTTCGACCTCAAACGCTACAAGACTGAAGAGATGCAGGTCGAGTTAGAGTTTTCTATCCATGACCGCCGATTTTGGGTCGAGCGCACCGTTCGCGCCAATCACACGGTACGAATGAAATGCCCGACTGCCGATGACAAAGTTGAGGAAATCAAAAGCACGACGGCGTGCAAAGAGCGTCTCCTGTTGGAATTGGGAATCAGTTCGACTGCCTTGCTCAATACGTGTTTTGTCGAGCAGAAGCATTTGGATAAATTGGAAAGCGCAAACACCAGTGAGCGCAGACAAACGGTCAATGAACTTCTCAATATCAAAGAATTGAGCATTTTGGAGAACCGATTCAAGGTCACGCCCGAAGATAAGTTGCAGGTTCGCACGGCAGAAAAGCGCGTCAGAATTGCAGAATTAGACGCCGCGATGCCGGATTTGGAGCAGAGAGTTCACGCCGCTTATCGCAGTCTCTTGTGTCGGGAGGCGCAGGAGCGCGAAGCAACTCGCACAGACATTGAAGATCAAATCGTTAAGACGGAGTATAAACGGCAGGCAAATTCCGCACGGATCGCTGTGATAGAGGAGATTTTAGCGGAAGGGCTGATTCTGGCAGAGCAACTCAAAGCGATTCGCGACGTGCTGCCGTTGCAGGTTCAGGCATGGCAGACCGCCGAAACGCAACAATTGGCGGCTCTTGCCGAAGTGGAAGCATTAGAAAAGTTGGCGCAGGAACTACCGGCGCGACGCGAAGAATTGCAGCGATACGAGCAATATCATACCCAATTGCACGCTCTGGAACAGTTGCAAGTCGAAGCAATAATTTTGGCGAGGGAACTCAAAGCGTGTCAGGATGCCCTCACAGCCTATGATGCACTGCAAGCCGAATGGGACGCCGATGAAGCCGAGCGCAAGAAGTGGGAACAGACTCGCACCAAACGCCAGCAAGAACATGACACGGCGCAGAACGCTTGGGACGCAAGGCAAACGAGCAATCGGCGTGCCGTTCAAATTCAGTTGCTGTTGCAACATACCGGGGCGGGAACAAGGTTTCTTGCCGAAACCGAAGCACTTGCGAAACAGCAGAATGCTATCGAAGCCCAAAAAGCGTCATTGCCGGGTTTGGGGGAACGCCAAACACAGATTAAAGACGCGCAATTGCTGGTTCGGCGCGACACTGACCTCATACAAGAGCAAGCGCATCGTGCTGCAAAACGTGAAGC
>CAZPZP010000131.1:0-8285 GCA_964591025.1 uncultured Chthonomonadaceae bacterium | reverse complement strand
TGGACAAAGTGATCAATCATCTCGAAGCCAATCCGCGTATCGAAGTTGGCGAGGTCGAGATGGAGCCGGGACGCTCACCCATTACTTTGCTTCTGCCAAGATCGGCATGGACGCGGCAGGCATTCTGCCGGACTTTGCGGGAACCGCTGTGCATGACGGGTGGGCATCGTATGCGGCTTATCCTTGCCGTCATGCCCTCTGCAACGTCCATCACCTGCGGAAATTGACCTCGCCCTTGCTGAAGACGGACAGGAGTGGGCAAAAGAAATGCGGTCTCGGCTCGCCTTGATGCATCGAAGAGTCGAAGACACCAAAGCCCTCGGACAAGCGCGTCAATAGTTACGTTTGAGAAGTTACTGACGAGGCGCGGCGAGAAGACAAGTGCATCGATCAGAGACAAAATCGTTGAGCCATACCGCAATGGGCTAAAGCCTTTCGCTGAGTGACATTCCACCGATTGCTCTGTGAGAATCAAATTCGAGGCGATCCTTTGCAAGCAAATATACAAGCCTTTGCAACTTTTTCTTGACAGTTGTGTCAGAGTTGCCTATAATAGAGGGTAGAGTTTTGAGGGCGCGAGGGATTCCCAATGCGGCGAAATCTGTTCCGAAATGTTCTCATAGAAGCTGTAATGTTTTGCCTCCTTTTTGTGTCTCCCATTGGGGCGCAGAAGCCCGTTGCGTCGTCGGTTCCGCCGCCCGTTTCGGAAGTCAGTTTCAACAACGACGTGGTTCCTATTTTAACGCGGCTTGGGTGCAATCAGGGCGCGTGTCACGGCGCACAGCACGGCAAAGGCGGCTATCGGCTTTCGCTGGCAGGATATGACACCGACCTCGATTTTTTCTCTACCGTCAAGCAAATCCGCGCCCGCCGCGTCACTCTCGCCGATCCGTCCCGCAGTCTCTTTCTCGCCAAGCCGACGATGAGCGTTCCGCATGGCGGCGGACTGCGCCTCGCTTCCAATTCGCCGGAGTATCAGACGCTTCTTCGCTGGCTGAAACAGGGAGCCGCGCCTCCCAACAACAAAGAGCCGCATCCCGTCAGTCTCACCGTCTTGCCCAAAGAGACCGTTTTGCCCAAAGACAGCCCTCCTATTGCGCTCACAGTGACGGTGACCTACAGTGACAAATCTCAGCGCGATGTGACCGCACACGCCCGCCTCAGCACGCTCAATGACGGGGTCGCCTCCTGCACACCCGCCGGAATCGTCAAGCCCGTCAACAAGGGACAGACCGCAATTATGGTGCGCTATTCGGGTTTGGTCGCCGTCTCCTCGGTGATTGTGCCGTTCAAGACCGAAACTATGCCGATTGTTGCCGACAAAGTCAAAGGCAACTCCATTGATGTCTTTGTCAGCAAAAAGCAGAATCAGCTGGGACTCTCGCCGTCGCCCGTTTGTGATGACCGCACCTTTTTGCGCCGCGCTTCCATTGACCTCATCGGAACGCCGCCGACTCCCGCCGAAATCACAGTGTTCCTTGCCGATAAATCCCCGAATAAACGCGCCAAATTGGTTGACCTGCTTCTCGAACGCCCCGAATATGCCGATTATTGGGCATTGAAATGGGCGGATTTGCTCCGAAGCAACCGCACAGCACTCGGCGTCAAAGGAATGTGGAGTTTCACCAATTGGATACGCACTCAGTTCCGCGCAAATCGCCCAATAGATGCGTTTACCCGCGACTTGCTGACGGCGCAGGGCAGTACTTTTACCAATGGTCCAAGTAATTATTACCGCGTCGCCAGCAACCCGCAGGATTTAGCAGAAACGACGAGCCAAGTGTTTCTCGGCATTCGAGTTCAGTGCGCGAAATGCCACAATCACCCGTTCGAGAAGTGGAGCCAATCCGATTATTATCGGTTTGCCGCCTATTTTGCCCGCATCGGTATCAAAGGCAGTGACGAGTTCGGGCTGTTTGGTAATGAGCAGGTGGTTCGGATCAACGACGGCGGCGAAGTCTATCATCCGAAAAACGGACGCGAAATGAAGCCGACTCCGTTGGGCGCAACACTCGCCACTTTGTCCGATGGCAAAACGCCAAACCCCGACGCAAGCGGAGATCGCCGTCGCGTTCTCGCCGAATGGCTGACAAGCAAAGACAACAAACTCTTTGCCCGCAATATCACCAACCGACTTTGGGGCTATCTCATGGGGCGTGGCTTGGTCAATCCGATTGACGATCTGCGCGTCACCAATCCGCCGACCCACCCCGAACTGCTGGATCATCTTGCGGCAGAACTGGTCAAAAATGACTTCAATCTCAAAAGCGTTCTGCGCCTGATCGCCAATTCTGCCGCGTATCAGCGCAGTTCCCAAGCAACACCCGCCAATGCCGCCGATGATCGGTTCTATACCCATTATCAGGTGCGCCGATTGCCCGCCGAAGTGTTGCTTGATACCATTAATATCGCGTGCGGAACTCAAGAAAAATTCGATGGGCTTCCGGCAGGAACCCGCGCCATTCAACTGCCCGATCCGCAAGTGACCGGCGAAGGTTCCGACTTTCTCAACACTTTTGGACGCCCCCCGCGCCTGATTGCGTGCGAATGCGAACGAATGCCGGAACCCAACCTGTCCCAAACCCTGCGCCTGATGAACGGAAATCTCATTAATCGCAAGGTCGGCGAGAATAGCGGGCGCATTGCCAAACTCATCGAGGCAAAAAAGACCGACGCGGCAATTCTCAACGAACTCTATCAGGTCACGCTCGGACGCCTCCCAAAGCACCGCGAGCGCACCCTGATCTTGGGAACTCTCGCCTTCGGAGCAGACCGCCGCCCTGTCTTCGAGGACGTTCTGCTGACTTTGCTCAACAGCAAAGAATTCTTGTTCAATCACTGAATGGGTCGGTGGGTTGGTGGGCCATTGGGTAATTGAATTGCGCGTCCGAATGGACGCTCGTCGGAACGACATCATGCCGGGTACTTTCAGTACCCGCATTGCCCAATGACCTAACGACCCAAAACGGAGGCTGCCATGCTCGATATTGAAACCGGATATACCAAAACCTGTGACGGCATCACGCGGCGCGAAGTGATGCGCGTTGGTGCGTTGTCCGCGTTTGGGCTGACTATGCCCGGACTGCTCAAAGCGTTCGCCGAGGACAAGCCCACCGCCAAGCCAAAGCGCGAAATGGCGTGCATTTTGCTGTGGATGGGCGGCGGCCCCAGTCAAATAGATACGTTCGACCCGAAACCGAACGCCCCGCAAGAAGTTCGCGGTCCCTTCAATGCGATTCCGACGAATGTTGCCGGTATCCAGATCAGCGAGCATCTGCCGAATCTTGCCAAACAGATGGACAAGTTTTCGATCATTCGCTCGGTCACGTCGCCCGACGGCAACCACGAAACCGCCACGCACTATCTTCTCACAGGCTATCCATTCTCTCCTGCCATCGAATACCCTGCGTATGGCTCCGTCATTGCGCGAGAAGGCGGCTATCAAAAGGGACTGCCACCCTACGTTTTGATGCACGGCTTGCCCTTCAATCATGGCTACGGCGGCTATATGGGTGCGACCTATAACCCCTTTATGATAGGAGGCGACACCAACGATCCGAATTTCAGCGTGCGCGATGTCGTTGCTCCGAACGGCGTGGACGTTGTCCGTATGGATCGCCGTCGGCTGTTGCGTGACAGCCTCGACAACTGGCAAAAAGGCAAAGAATCAAACAAAGCCGCGCAGACAATGGACGAATTTACGCAACGCGCCTATGCTTTGATCACCTCTCCTGCCGCCAAAAAAGCATTCCATCTCAAAGACGAACCTGCCAAACTCCGCGAAGATTATGGGCGCAACAATTTCGGGCAGTCGTGCTTGCTCGCTCGGCGATTGGTGGAGGCGGGCGTTCGCTGTGTCACGATCAATATGGATGGCTGGGACACCCACGAAAACAACTTCAATGCCCTCAAAGATCACCGCTTGCCGTATCTCGACAAAGGCTATGCCACTCTGCTTCGTGACCTCCAAGAGCGCGGAATGCTCGACTCAACTCTGGTAGTGTGGATGGGCGAGTTCGGGCGTACTCCGGTGATCAACGGTGCTGCCGGGCGCGATCACTGGGCGCAGGTCTTCAGCGTGTGTATGGGCGGCGGCGGCGTCAAAATGGGAACGGTGGTCGGCAGTTCCAATGACCGCTCGGAAACGCCTAAAGATCGCCCCGTTCGCGTCGAAGACATTGCCGCGACAATCTATAGAGCCATGGGAATCGACGGCGAAAAAGAGTATATGTCGCCCCAAGAACGCCCGCTCAAAATCAATTATGACGGAACGCCCCTGCCGGAGTTGATCGGATGATCATGCACACTCACCACAGAGATACAGAGACACAGAGGATGCACAGAGAACAAAAGGAGGAGAAATTCCACAAAGATTGTTCGTGTGTTTCGTGGATCAAATTCTGTTTTTCTCTGTGCATCCTCTGTGTCTCTGTATCTCTGTGGTTTGCATTGCCAGCGTACTCTCAGGGGAAATCTGTTCCGATGCCCACAAATCCGGCGCGGAACGATGTGGTAATCAAGACCCGTATTGCGCCGCCGCCTGAATTAAAAACCAAAGAGATGCCCCAAGGCGCAACCTTCGACCTTACGCTCAAAATCGCCCCGTTGCCGCCTGTGACGGCGTTGGCGTTTTCACCGGACGGCAAGGTTTTAGCGGCGGGTGTCTATCGCGCCGTGCTATTATGGGATACAGGAACGGGCAAACCGCTTCCGAGTTTGACCGGGTTGGCGGGGGCGGTGCAGTCGGTGGCGTTTCGTCCTGACGGTTCGGTTTTAGCAGTGGCGGGCGGCTCTCCGGGAGCGTCGGGCGAAGTCCGATGTTACGATACCAAAACGTGGCAGCCGATTGCGAAAAAATTTGGCGGGCAGAGTGAGGTAATTTACAGTGTGGCATGGAGCGCGGACGGAAATCGAATCGCGGCTGCCAGTCAAGACAAAACCGCCAAAGTGTGGGAATGGGCGACGGCGAAAGAGTTGTATACACTCAAAGATCACTCGGATGCCGTGATGCGGGTTGTGTTCGCGCCGGACGGCAAATCGCTGTATACTGCAAGCCAAGACAAAAATGTGCGGCGATTCAATCTCGACGACGGCAAATTGATGCGGCAGTTCAGCGGGCATAACGAGGGCGTGGGCGCGTTGGCACTGAGTCCCGACGGCAATCGCCTGATCTCCGCAGGGACTGAACCACAATTGCGCTGGTGGAACATTGGGGACGGCAACACGGCGCGAAATGATCACGCGCATAGCGGCGGTATCAACGACATCGTTTTCAGCAAAGACGGCAAATGGATCGCCAGTGCCGGAGCCGATAATGCGATACGGATATGGCAAACCGACAACGCCCAACAGCAACGCGGACTGGAAGGCGCGACGGATTGGGAATATGCTGTCGCGTTCAGCCCCGATGCGAAATGGACGGCGGGGGGAGGGGCGGACGGCTTGGTTCGGCTTTGGGAAACGGCGACGGGGCGACTGCGCTTGACGCTGGCGGCGTTTCCACCGGCAGGGACAAAATCCGGCATTCCCGAATGGGCGTCGTTGACTCCCGAAGGCATCTTCGATGCCTCTGCGGCATGGGCGGCGATTCTGCGCCCTCAACTGGCGTCCCAAAAGATTACGGCTCCCTATATCGCGGCGTTTGTTCCGACGCTCAAACAGCCCGAAAGCGTTCTCAAAGCGTGGCAGATGGCGGCACTCGAACCCGCGAAACTGCCCGATGCTCCCAAAATTCCACAACCCGAAAAGAAAACTTCGCAGGAAAAACCCGTCGTTCCAATGAAACCCTCCGTACCTCCCAAGGGCACAAAGCCACAGTAGAATCTACGCCAATGATTGAAATTATCATAGATGAGCAAAGCAAAATGCAGAATTTAGACAATACTTTCTACAAAGTACAGCAGGCAGTTGAAACCAATATCATTCTCAGCTATGGCATATAAGAAGAGAGTAAAATTGCAGAGGCAGAACGATTACTCAATGCCCAATTCCCTCCTGTTTTCAGAGCATTTTTGTTAAGGTTCGGCACGATTGTACGAGTTGATGATGTGATTTCTGGAATCTATCCTGATGTGCCTCTTGGTACACAGAGGGGCGATGTGATATTCGACACTGAAGAAATTAAACGCGATTGGGGGTTGCCAGACAACTATATTGTCATCAACTATGATGCGACCATGAATGGGATGTATTGTTTGCCACTCGGTTCAAATCAATTAGGCCCGGTTGTGTACGATTATGAACTCAATACCCGTTCTTTCTATAAAATCTATGACTCGTTTACCTCATTTTGGCTATCATTCATAGAAGCATAAAGAATGGAGGAATAAACCTCCAACTGTGCCGAAATCTTTTCCGCCCACCAAAGGCAAATCGCCTTTACATCCTCACAAACTGGCGTATAATAAAGAGCAAGGAGTTTTCTCGATGCCGACGCTCAGTATTGAATTGGATTCTCAAACAGAACAGCACCTCAAACAACTACAAGCGCAGGAAGGTGAGACGATGGGGCGGATTGCCTCGCGTATTTTGGCAAAATCTTTGGGCAGCACTCCGGCTTTCTCATCGCGAGGCGCACGGGAGATCGAACTGCTTGATGCCATTCGCCAAGAACTTCCAGCGGCGATGTGGCGCAAGTATCGTTTCCTGATACGCAAACTCCGCAAAGAGGCATTGACCGAAACCGAGCATAAGGAACTGCTTGCCCTGCGTGATCGCATCGAACAAGATCATCTTGCGCGGATAGAAAATCTTCTCGAACTGTCCCGTCTTTGGAATCGGGAATTACCAGAAGTCATGGAGCAGTTGGGAGTAGTTCCCAAACGTGTCTAACCGTTATCTTCCTGTCGCCCTTCGGAAAGCTATCATTGAGCGGGCAGAAGGGTGCTGTGAATACTGCCATTGCCAGCAAAAATTTTCACCGGATACTTTTGCCGCCGAGCATATCATTCCGCAATTTCTCAATGGGGATGACAGCATGGAAAATTTGGCGTTTTCTTGTCAGGGTTGCAACAGCCATAAAGCCACTGCGATTGATGCTATTGATTCTCTGACCAATACCAGTGTGCCGCTGTATAACCCGCGTCTCTCCGTCTTTGACGAGCATTTCGAATGGAACAGCGATTTTACTCTTCTCATCGGAAAGACTCCTACAGGACGCGCCACCATACAAAGATTACAGTTAAATCGCCCTTATGTTGTCAATTTACGCTACGCTCTCTTCATCTCCAAAAATCATCCGCCGGAACACTTCAAACGCGCATAAACTGATGCAGGAAAAGTCGCCGAGTGTGCCGAAATCCTCTCCGCCCACCAAAGGCAAATCGCCCTAATTGAGAGGAACCTCTGATAATGAATAAAAACGCTTGTTGTTGCACGCCGCCTGCTTTTCTGTTGATGCTGATCGTCCTGAGTATGCTGACTTATGTTTCGCTCAAGCAGGGAGTTCGCCCGCATTTTCCAACTGTTCGCCCGTCCCAAGCGGCTGTCCGTTAAACAAAAATGACGGCAGCAAGAAACTTACTCAAACAAGCAGGAAACGCGCTGCTCGATTTTGTTTATCCGCCGGTTTGTCTTGTCTGTCGTGCGGAGATGGAAACGGGTTGCCTGTGTGAAGTTTGCAGTCGTGGCTTCAAGCCGGTATTGCCGCCGTTTTGTGATCGGTGCGGCGTGCCGATTGCCGCCGATCAAATAGTTTGTGCGGCGTGTGTCATGTCTGCGCCGCCGTTCGCTTGGACGCACGCTTTGGGACGTTATGACGACACGCTGATGCACGCCATTCACCGCCTGAAATATGAGCGCAAAACGGCGTTGGCGCGTCCGCTCGGATTGCTCTTGGCGAGTTCGATTGGCAGTTGCACGCGGCTGGTTTCTGAGGAGTATCCCGCGTTCGACTGTATGGTTCCAGTTCCTTTACACCCGTCCCGCTTACGTCAGCGCGGTTTCAATCAGTCGGAGTTGCTGGCAAAAGTGATCGCGCAAGAACACGGCTGGCAACTCGACACCCGTAATCTCAAACGTGTTCGATTCACACGCCAGCAAGCAACCATTACCGCCTACTCGGAACGCCTTGCCAATATCCTCGGCGCATTCCAAACCTCCGAACCGCTCGCATTTCAAGGCAAATCTGTTCTGCTTATTGACGATGTGCTGACGACTTTAGGGACGGTTCGCGAGTGTGCGCGTGTCCTGCGAAACGCGGGAGCAAAGCGGGTTTGTGTCGCGGCGTTGGCACGCGGCTGATTGTGAAATCGCTTAAACTCCGTACATTCGCCAGCGCGGGGGTT
>CAZPZP010000130.1:0-8351 GCA_964591025.1 uncultured Chthonomonadaceae bacterium | reverse complement strand
CTAACTGGAACGTTATCGCTTCGCATTGGGATTGAGTGCGAAGCACGGCACGGCGCAACGCCCCCTGCACGAGAAATGAATTTTGCTGAATTGAGGAGACTTATGCAAGAGGTCTAATCAAACTCAAGGGAAAGCCGACCATGTCCGACTCTGAAAACACTTCTCTCGACGAACTACTGCAAAAATGGGAAAAGGCGAAAATCAATCGTGCGGCGTCGCTCAAACGCGCAACTCGCCGTGCCGCGCTGTCTGCTATTCCTCTTGGTGTCGCATTTCTGTTGATTCCGTTTCTGGGTCGTGAACTGCTGAGTTCCTCGTTTTTGGGAATGCTCTTCTTAGGTCTGGCACTACTGCCGATTATCTCGTTTTTTTCGGGAATGGTCGGCATTGTGTTTTCCGAAAGCGAATGGAATCTGTTTCAGGCGATTGCGAAATATGACGAGGACAAGCGCGTTTTGCCAATTGCCCTTTCCAGTTTGATGGAGCAGAGTGTCACGCTTCCCAAAGAGGCACTGCTGAAATTGATACAGCGGGTTGATGCGAGCGACACGGAGATGTTGCGTGACTCCCAACGCGGACTCTGGGCATTTGTTAAACAGGATTTTTACTCTGATAGATCGATGACATACGAAGAGATGCGTGAGATGAAGTTTGCGGCAGTTCAGGCACTCGGCAAAGTCGGCGGCTACAATGTTTTGGGCGACGTAGAGAGATTTGCCGCTGGTTTGGCGCAAAGCAATACCGATGCTCCTCTGCTTGAAGCATTGCAAGAAGTGCTTCCCGCGATACGGCAACGCACCGCCGAATCGCTAACGGCGCAGTCACTTTTACGGGCGTCCGATGGCAAGCGCGATGACGCGACTCTGTTACGCGCCTCCTCCGATACGCACGAAACGCAGAAAGAACAACTGCTCCGCGCCAACATACAAGACAACTCTCCCGACACATAAAAGGCAATGGAACGCAATCCCATATTCATTCGTCCGTCTGTTTGTCTCTGCAACCGACGATCTGCAAGCAAAACACAGCAGGAATCGCGCCCAAGCAGAGAGAACAACAGACCGAAGAGAGTGCAGGAGCATCATACCATGTCACGATTAGGAAGCCCCAAAGGCTTTTTCGATATTATCAAGGCGGTTTCGATAGTCGAGATTGCCAAAGAAGCCAATCGTCCCGTGAGCGTTGCGGTTATTGGCGATTCCGAGCGGCGCGTTCAGGCAATGGAGGCGTTATTCTCCGGTGATCCCGCGAATAAGGAGCGTGTGAAAACCCGCGCCCTGCCCGAATCTCCTTTTATTCAGGCGTTCGATGCAATGACCGACGAGGCAAGTTTTCCGCGCACACCCGGCGTCTTCGATCTCGTTATTGATTTGGGAGGCGGGAGGCGCGAAGTGCCGAGCGGAACTCCGGTTTATAGCGTCGCGGAGTTGGGCGGCTGGACGGAAACCCTCGAACGTATTCTTGACGATAAACCGGATTTGGCACTGCCGCTTGCCCGCAGTTTTCCGGTATTTCGCAAAATTGTCAGTCAGCGCATTATCAATCAAACGGCAACGGCGAACGCGCAATTCTCGTTATTGACAGGCATTACCGCGCAGTTCCCCATATTGGCGATTGCCCTTCCTGTCAACAGTCTGAGCGATGTGGTGATTCTGACCAAAAATCAGGCGATGATGGTGCTTCGGATCGCGGCGGCTCACGGCTTGAGTCTGGATTATAAGAGTCGGATCAAAGAAGTCGTTCCTTTGGTCGGCAATGCGTTTATATGGCGCAGTCTGGCGCGGCAGTTTGCAGGGTTGATTCCCATTGTCGGCATTCTGGCGCGGGGAACAATCGCCTATGCCGGAACCGCCACGATTGGACGCGCCGCGCAAGTCTATTATGAGACGGGGGAACACGTCACGGCGGCGCAGCTCAAAAAGTTCTATTCGGAAGCGTATGAGGCGTCGCGGGATCGCGTCAAGGCGATTGCCAGCGGTCTGCGAAAGGGCAAAGGCAACGATGACGGCGGCGGGGGCGGCGGTTCCCGTTTGGCGATTCCTGCGTCTCTCCCGAAAGAGGAGCAGGAATTCCTTGATCAGCGCATTATCGAGGGCGAAGTGGTTGAGCCGGAGCTTGTTGAGATCGACTCGCGTGAGGAAGAATATGAGGAGTTTAGCAAGGAAAACGAGCAAAAGTTCGTAGAGAAAGAGAATATTCCCGTAGCAAATGACATATAGTTTGACAGAAATGCTGAAAGGTTCGGAAGAATGGGCAAATGTTCGAGACATTTGCCTTTTCTCTTGAACCTCTTCTGTTAAAGTTCGAGCGATATGGGATTTGGTTGCGCGGAAGAAGGAAAAAATGGAGACAATTGAGATGGCACAAACCCAAGTATATGAAGGAACCTTTGCCGAGATCACACGGCAACATGGCAAACAACTCGCAGACCGGCACGTCAAAGTGACGGTTGAGGAAACAGAAGCCAAAGAGGAGACACCGCGCCCGTTCTATGAGACAGCGACAACAGAAGAATGGATTGCGGCATTTGAGGCATGGGGAGACAGTAAACCGGGGCGGGGCGGGCTGCTTTCCGATGAAGCCACTGACCGTGACAGTATTTACGAGGGGTGCGGCGAATGAGTTATGTTCTAAGCGACTCCAATATCCTGCTTCGCAGTGCCGATCCTCAACACGCTCAACATCAGGAGGCAGAAGAAGCCGTCAAAGAGTTGGAGCGAAGAGGGGATACGCTCTGTATTGTGCCGCAGAATTTGGTGGAGTTTCGCGCTGTCGCTACTCGCCCGCTTTCCGTCAACGGTCTCGGTATGAGTCAAGCCGCAGTGAAAGCAGAGATTGCTGGCATACGACAATTTTATGTGTTGTTGGAGGAGACGCCCGCCATCTTCTTAGTACTACAGTTGGAGATGTGGGATTTTCGCCAAGATTATGGAATAAAGAGTTGTCTCTGCGCCCAGATGTAGCATTGTCAGAGAAGCCTCATCACTATATCCCATAGTAGACGTTTGAAGTACAACTGTAGTATTAGAGTGGAACCGGCTTGTCGAAACCTATGGTTCGGAAGGCAAGCAAAACCACGACGCCCGCATTGTCGCCGCGATGAATGTTCATGGCATCACGGCGATTCTGACGTTCAACGCCGACGATTTTGTGCGCTATCCCGGCTTGACGGTATACAAACCCAAAGACCTTGTTCCATAGCGGCACTGCGTTTGTTTAAGCCGCATAAAATTCCTGACACCCGAACGCCGCTTTCCTTCGTAGGACATACTGTCTGTCCGTCAATATTCCCCTGCTATAGCGACAAGACACAGAAGGTGATGCCCAATGAACTGCCCGCAATGCCAACGCGCTTTGACCGTAACGCCCTCGAATTGTCCGCATTGTGGGGCAACTCTCGCGCCCCCGTTGAATTCCATTCCGTCTGTCACTCGGCGGGTTTCTCTGACAGGCGAGATTATCGAAACTCCTGTCTCTGCCCTTCCTCAAAACACAATGCAACCGTTTATCGAATGCGGGGATGGCAAATGGCGTCTCGATTACTCGAAAGTGTCTTTGGCGCGACCTGATGCCTCCTCCGTTCAGGAATTCCAGAGGGTACTCAGCGATCTGTTCCATCGTCCCATTCCCGGATTGGAATAGCAGCAGTTTCTTCACAAGTCTCGCGCCTGTCTCGCTTTCGAGAAACCACAATATCGCTGACACGAAAATTCCTGACACCGTGAAGCCGCTTTTGTCCGTAGGGAATAACAACGATCCCATGCCTTTTACTTCCTGCGAAAGAGTGACGCCGTGCCAGTTCAGTTCACGTTTCCGCTTGCCCTCATTCTGCTTCCCATTGCGCTGATCTATTTTGTGCGCCTCCATGCCCTCACCGTGACGGATATGAGCGGCACGCGCAAAGTGATTTCCCTCGTTTTGCGCCTCGTTCTCATCACTCTGCTCATTTTAGTTCTGGCGGGGGCGAAGTTTGTGCGGAAGGGCGAATCGCTGGCAGTCATGTTCGTTGTGGACGCCTCGAAAAGTGTCCGAACCGACCAGCGCAAGGCAATCGAGGATTATCTGCGCGACGCCGCCAAAGGCATGAAAACCGTAGATAAGGCAGGGCTGATTACCTTCGGGCGCGATCCGCATACCCAATCGTCTCCCGGTCAGCCGCTCGACCCGACACGCCTCAACGATCCCGGCGATCTCTCTGCCTCCGACCTCTCCAACGCGCTCCGTTTGGCGAAAAGCGAACTCGATTCACTCGCTCGCGACTCCGGCAAGCGAATCGTTCTGTTCTCCGACGGCAACGAAAATATCGGACGCGCCCTGTCCGAAGTCCCCGATTTGACCGCTGGAAACGTCGTTCTCGATACGCGAATTCTCACCACGTCCCTGCCGCAAGAGGCACTCATAGACAAAACGATATTGCCGATGCGCGTCAAAATCGGCGAACCGTTTCCCATCCGTCTTATTGTCAACTCACTGACGGCACAAAACGCACAAGTCACGCTGACACGCGACGGCAAACCGATGGGCAAAAGCAAGCAAGTCGAACTCCGCGCCGGCAAGAACGTCGTCATTTTCGAGCAGAATGTGGATAAGGCAGGCTTTTATCGGTATGGCGCGATATTGGAAGCCCCGCAGGATACCGTGACCGAGAACAATCGCGGTGAAGGGTTTGTCTGGGTACGCGGCAAACCGACGATTTTGTACGTTTCCGATGAGGCAAAACCCGCGCCGTATCTCCGCACTGCCTTGACCGCACAGAACATCAATCTCGAATATGCCAATCCCGACTCGTTTCCGGCAACGGCTGCGGCATTGCAAAGATATGACAGCGTGGTGTTCTCCGATGTACCGCGCTTTCGCTTTAACGAGGTGCAACTGAACGCGCTTCAAGTGGCGACTCGCGATTTCGCTGTGGGTTTCGGCATGATTGGCGGTCAAAATAGTTACGGTTTGGGGGCGTATCGGCAGAGTATTGTCGAGGAGATGCTGCCGGTTTCGATGGACATTCGCAAAATGCAACGGTTTCCGGCGATTGCGGTGGCGTTGACGATAGACCGCTCCGGCAGTATGGCGGCGGGTTCGCCGCGCACAAAGCTTTCGCTGGCATTGGAGGCGGCGGCGCGAACGGTTCGTGCCTTGAAACCGGGAGATAAGATCGCGGTCATCCCGTTCGATAGTACTGCGGAGGTTCGGGTTCCGCTGACGACTATTGACGATGGCAACGCGCAGGTGGACGCCATTCAACATATCAATTTTGGCGGCGGCACGAGCGTGTTCGCGGGCGTCAGTCTGGCGTATGAACAGATTAAGGACGATGATACGCCCATTCGTCATATCATCGCCCTGACCGATGGAATTTCGGACGATCCGAGTTATGATCCGCTCATTGCCGAGATGAAAGCACGGAAAATTACGCTGACGGCGGTCATCGTTGGCGGCGGTACTCAGGATATGTACGGACATACACTGTTCAAGGTCTCGAAGGAGACGGGCGGGCGGTTTTATGTTGTCAACAATGAAAAAGAGATTCCCGGCATCTATTTGCAGGAGATCGAGCGGATTTCCAGCAAGCCCATGATCGAAGAACCGTTTGTGCCGACTGCCACCGATATGGCGGAAGGCGTCATTCCGGGCGGAACATGGAGCGGCTATCCTCCCTTGCTTGGCTACAATGTCGTACAGGCGAAACCGGGCGGTGATGTACTTCTCGTCTCACACAAGAACGATCCCATTCTCACGACGTGGCGATACGGCTTGGGGCGCGTTTTTGCCTATACCTCGGACGATAAAAACCGTTGGGCGGCGCAATGGCTCGGTTGGAGCGGCTACGGGCGATTTTGGGCGGAAGTGACGCGCTGGACACTGCGACCCAATTCGCCGAGCGATTATACAACGAACGTGACGATGGAGGGCAATCGCGGTCATGTGACGGTAGATGCGATAGACAAAGACGGCAAATATGTGAACGCCCTGCCGCTTGTCGCAAAAGTGTCTTCACCGGGCGCGAGTGGCATTCAGAGTACGCAAGTGTTGGAAGTGCCTTTGCGCCAAGTCGGACCGGGACGCTACGAAGGGTTCTTCGAAGCCCCGCAAATTGGAACTTCTCTGGTCAATGTGATTCAGAAGCAAACGGGCAAAGCGGCAAGTCCCATGGCGTCGTCTACGGTGGTCGGGCTGTCTACCGCCTATGCGCCGGAATATCGCGATACGCAGTCGAATACCTTTCTAATGACACAATTGGCACAGGCGGGCGGGGGCAAAGTGAATCCGCCTCCGAGTGCAGTATATGGCGGCGAGCGTCCGGGAATTTATGCGGCAGAGGACATCACGCGATCTTTGTTGTTGGCGGCAATGCTGTTGCTGCCGTTCGATATTGCGGTGCGGCGGCTTTCGATTGATCCCAAAGACTTCGAGCGATTTCGGGCATGGCTCAAGGGGCGCGTGCTGCAATCCAAGAAACCGCAAACCCTGACGCCGGAACTCGGACGCCTCTTAGATCGCAAAGAGGCAACCGTTTTGGCGCGAGAGGAACAAACGGCTCCGGTTCCTGTTGTTCCCATCATGCCAAAACGTGCGCCAACACGCCCAACGCCCGTTTCTGCCCCAAAACCGACTGCGCCTATTATTACTCCTGTTACGCCTGTCGCCGCAGTCGCGGAAACGCCGCAAGAGCCAACCCTTGCGCCCGAACCGGAACAAGAACCCGCCGGTATGTCGCGCCTCATGGCAGCCAAACGCCGCGCCCTCGAACGCACTGAGGAAGAAGAGTAACTATGCGTCGTCAGAAGAGAAATTTTCAACGCGGGGAAGTTTGGTGTCAAATCTTCCCCGTTTATTTGCATGAGCGTGACAAGTGACCCACTAGACCTTTTGCAAGAGTAAAGCAGAATAAATTCTTCGTGCAGGTCTCGTTCCGTGCTTCGCATTCAATCCCAATACAGAGGGAAACGCTCTCAATGAGGGATTTCGTCCGTAGGACGTCTGTTTTTGAGTCGGGTACGTTCTTGTACCCGACTCTTGCAAGAGGTCTACTTGTTCCAAGCGTTCTGCTTCGATCTGAGTTTTCGTCATGGTGCTTCCTACCTTCATCGTCACTTCCACTCCGCCTTGATCAGTTTTCGCCGAGTTGATTGTAATTGGCGATGAGCAGCAGAAGGTCGGCAATATCGTTACTGCCGTCGAGGTCGAAGTCCGCCGCCGCGAGATACCCAGCATTGGGCGAGATTTTGTTATAGGCGTTGATGAGGAAGAGCAAATCGGCAATATCGGCGGCATTGTCGTTGTTGGCGTCGCCCGCTTTCAGCAATGCCATGACGCCGGACACATTGCCCCCAGAGGCATCCACATTGTTGACTTTGGCGGCGAGATAGCGATCTCCTTTAATGCGAATTGTGTAGTTCTTGCGCGGCACGTTGGAGAGTTGAAACACACCGTTTGGGGCGACGCTGACGGTTTTGACGAGGTCGCCGCTGTTGTCGGACGGGCGCAGCAGGAAAGTGATGGTTTGTGCGGGTGCGGCAGGATCAATGCCTTGCAGGGTCAATGTGCCAGAAATGGCGGCGGGCGGGGTATAGGTCACGGTCAATCTGGGACGGTCGGCATCTGTGCCGCTTTCTCGGCTTTCGAAGCGTTTGGCAGTGCGGCTCGCACTTTCTCCACCAATGACAATCCAACCGAAGTTGGCGGCAGGGGTATCGAGCCATTGCTGGACATCTGCAACCATGCCCGCCGTTGATCCCCATGTATAGGACGCCCCCGCGGAACCCACATTTTGAGTCGCGCTGGCTGTTCCCACAAAGTCGCCGCCGGGCGTTGTCCATAATTGCGAATTATAGAACGTATGAATCCAAGTGGCATCGCCAGTCGTCGCATCGGTTCCCGTACCTGCGGCGGCGGAGGAAGTTCCCTCGCCCCAGTTTTTGGTGAGCCGATGGAGCGAATGCGGGATATTCCCGGCGAGGGTCATCGAGACGCGAAGGGTCAGTGCCACCCCTGTAATCGTCGAGCCGGACGGAATGCTTCCAATGTCAAAGGCAAGCACGCCGCGCAAGATCACTCCTTGAGCAGTTTTGCCAACAAAGAAATACGGTCCCATTCCATTGCTGGACGCGCCTGCTGCATCTTCGACGAGCGTATTGTCTTTGCTCGGCGCAAACGTGGCGGTATCGGCGTAGGTCGTCGTCCCGCACGCGAACATAAGACCGGCACAGAGCGCGAACGCACAGGAGACACTTCGCAGTCTCGTTCTCAATTTCCGGTACATTTGCTTCTCCTTATTTGTAAAAGCGGACTTCACAGGACAATTTTGTTAGCGATTCTTACTCACTCCCCTTACGCAGCGGGTGTAACTATTC
>CAZPZP010000129.1:0-8412 GCA_964591025.1 uncultured Chthonomonadaceae bacterium | reverse complement strand
CCTCCTCTTTGCAAAGGGAGGTCTATTGACTCCCCCTCCTTGCGAAGGAGGGGGTTGGGGGGTGGTTGAAAAAGGAGATAACCCGCTATGGAAGACAATGCAGTCGAAAAAGAACTTTATGACATTCGCCACAGCACCGCGCACCTCATGGCGCAAGCCATCGGCGAACTCTATTCCGGCGTCAAATACGCCATTGGTCCGCCGATTGAAGACGGCTTTTACTACGATTTCGAGTTTGACAAGCCGATTGGCGAGGACGATTTCCAGCGCATCGAGCAAAAAATGCGCGAACTCTCGAATAAGAAATTTCCGATAGTTCGCGAAGAAAAAGAACGCACCGACGCCCGCAAATTTGTCGAGGAGATGGATCAGCCCTACAAAGTCGCACTGATTGACGACCTGCCCGAAGGCGAAGTCATCTCGTTCTATCGGCAGGGCGACTGGATCGATCTGTGCCGCGGCCCGCACGTTCCCGACACCGGACACCTCAAGCACTATAAACTACTGTCGGTTGCGGGGGCGTATTGGCGCGGCAGTGAAAAGAACAAAATGCTGACTCGCGTTTATGGCACGGCATGGAAAACCAAAGAGGACTTGGAGGCGTATCTGCACCGTCTCGAAGAGGCAAAAGCCCGTGATCACCGCAAATTGGGGCGCGAACTCAATCTCTTTCTCTTCGCGCCGGAGCAGATCGGTTCCGGCATTCCGCTGTTCCTGCCGAAAGGCGAAATGCTGCGCCACGTCATGGAGTCGTATGTCCGCGAAGTGCAGACCCGCTACGGCTACCAGCACGTCTGGACAGGGCATCTCGTCCGCGAAGAACTCTATAAGCAGTCGGGGCATTTAGAAAACTACGCGGATGTCATGTTCCCGCCGATGGAAGACATTAACGAAAAGGGCGAGAAAACCGGAGTCAAGTTCCGCCTCAAACCGATGAACTGCCCGTCGCACATGACTCTCTACAATCTCAGCGGCTTGAAATCATACCGCGACCTGCCCCTGCGGTATGCCGAGTTCGCGACTCTGTATCGGTACGAGAAATCGGGCGAACTCAACGGATTGACACGGGTTCGCGCCCTAACCCAAGACGACTGTCATATCTTCTGCACCGAAGACCAGATCGAAAGCGAATTCTCTCTCGCCCTAAATCTGATTCGCGAAGTCTTGGAGCGGTACGGGTTCAGCGATTACAAAGTTCGCCTGAGTCTGCGTGACGACGATCCAGAAAGCAAATTCGTGCGCGACGATGAGAAATGGGACAAAGCGGAAACCGCCCTTCGCGCCGCGCTCATTGCGAACAATGTGGAGCATTTCGAGGCAAAAGGCGAAGCGGCGTTCTACGGACCGAAAGCCGACTTTATCGCCAAAGACGCACTGGGGCGCGAATGGCAAATCTCCACGATTCAAGTGGACTTCATTCAGCCGTCACGCCTCGGCTGTACCTACATAGATGCCGAGGGCAAACAGCAGACTCCCGTCGTCCTACACCGCGCCGTCACGGGAACAACCGAACGCTTTCTCGGCGTTCTCATCGAACAGTATGCGGGGGCGTTTCCGTTCTGGCTCGCTCCGGTTCAGGTCGCCCTGATTCCTATCGCCGAACGTCACAATGACTATGCCGCCGAAGTCGCGGCAAAACTCAAAGCCGTCGGCTTCCGCGTCGAAAACGACAATCGTAACGAGAAAATGAACCGCCGCATCCGCGAAAATGAGCTACAGAAGATTCCGGTCATTCTTGTTATGGGAGACCGTGATGTGGAAAGTGGAACCGTCAGCGTGCGCCGCCGCCACGAAGGCGATTTAGGCGCGAAATCACTCGAAGAGACCATCGCCTACCTGAACGAACTGGCAAAATAAAAGAAGAGAACCACAGGGAACACAGGAAACACAGGGAAATTCACAACAAAGAAGCAAAGAACACAAAGAACAATTCAAGAAATTAAGTTCAGCATTGTTTTCGTGTGTTTTTCGTGTGATTTCGTGGATCAGTGTTTTTGCATTGTCCCTGTGTCCCCTGTGTTCCCTGTGGTTCTCTTCTTCGTCAGAGGTTGGCGAGTTCGTACAATGCCGTCGCGTAGATTTTCGTCGCGTTGAGCAGGGTGTTGAGGGAAATACACTCGTCCGGTTCGTGCGCGGGACCGTAAGCGTCGGTGCAAGTCGGGAAGTGCGCCCCGTATGCCACAGTGAACGGTGTGGCGCGGGCATAAGTTCCGCCGCCCATCGTTTCCGGCTGACTTTCGGTATCACCCGATGCCTCGCGATACACACGGAGCAGGGTCGCAACCGGCTCTCTGTCGAGCGGCACATACAGCGACGGCTGATCCTCGTAATCGGCGAGCGTCCATGCGTTGGCATCAATAACGGGCTTGTTCGCCGCAAGCAGTGCCGTAATATCCCAAGTGACGGGATAGCGGATATTGTAGGTCAGGCGCACTTTGCCGTCCGTCGTGTATTCGAGAATGCCCAAGTTGGACGTGAGCGGTCCTGCCACATCGTCACGGTGCGCGATTCCGAGTGCCTCGCCCGTCGGGTCATTGCTTTCATTGACCCAATCGAGCCAGACATCGGTTTCAGCGAGTTCGAGCGTCGCCAACGCCCTGCCAAGCCGCGCCACCGCGTTGTCGCCCGCAGAAGGACGGCTGCCATGTGCCGATTTGCCCGTAGCAGTCACCACCAACGCCGCGCCGTCTTTCTTCACGCTGAGATTTTTGTCCCAGAACTTTTTGAGCAGGGTTTCGGCTTCGACTATCGCTTCGGCGGTTCCTTCAAGTCGTGCTGTCGCCGAATCGGGAACCATATTAGGGCGTCTGCCGCCGCTTGCCGACACAATTTTGAGCGGGCGGTCTTCCGTTGGCAACACTCTTTCGAGAATGAGATTGGCGATTCCCTTTTCCGCGTAGATCAGGGGGAAGCCGCTGTCGGGCGTAAACCCAAGAACCGGACGCTCCTCGTTTGCCACATTAAAGTAATGCTCGACACATTGAAAGCCGCTCTCTTCGTTGCAGCCGAAAATGACGCGGATACGCCGCTTAATCGGCAGTCCGCACGCCATGACCGCCGCCGCACCGAACAGCGAGGCATAGGTAGGACCTTTGTCATCGGAAGCACCGCGAGCATAAATATAGCCGTCTTTGATTGTCGCGCCGTAGGGAGGAAACTCCCAGCCGTCGCCTTCCGGCACAACGTCTAAATGCCCCAAAGACGCCACCATCTCCGCGCCCGTCCCGAACTCGGCATGACCGGCGAACCCGTCCACATCTTTGACTGTAAAGCCCAAGTCGCGGCACAAATTCAGCGTATAATCCAACGCCTCGCGCACTTCCACACCAAACGGAGCGTTCGGCGCGGCAACATCTTCGAGACTGCGAATTTTCAATACGCCGACCAGAGCGGTGACGATTTCGTTTTGATGCGCGTCTACCCAATCGTATAACTTCTGTATTTCCGGGTCTGCCGGTTTTTTGAGTTCCAAAATCACCCTCTCCCTATTTCTTTTGCAGGACACGCCATGCCGACGACAGAGCGCGGTCACCCATGCCGCCGGTCAACTTTTGGATTTTGGCTTTGTCCTCGGCGTTCAGCTTATTCACATCGCCCTGAGTCTCTTGGGCTTTGGCGTAAATCCATTTGTCATTGTCACTTTGAGGACTGCCGCCTTCTGCAAGAAACATTCTGCCCACGAAGCCGATGCCGATGACAGCGACCAGAATGAGAACAATCGCCACGACGGGGTTCACGCTCTTTTTAGACTGCATTGTCGCGCCTCTCCGAGTTTTTCCAAGCACAGAGCCGATCTACGCCGCTTTGTTGACCAGTTCCACAATTTTCGCCGCCGCGTCCTGCATTGTCGTCGCCGGAATGAGTGAGGACTGCGCGAGGATCGCTGCGCCCTCTTCGGCGCGGGTTCCGGCGAGGCGCACCACGATGGGAACCGTGATATTTAAGCCTTCGATGCCCGCCAAAACGCCCTTTGCCACCTCATCGCCGCGAGTGATGCCACCGAAAATGTTGATCAAAATGCCTTCGACGTTCGGATCGGAAAGAACCAAATTGATGCACGCCTTGACCCGCTCGGCACTGGCTCCGCCACCCACATCGAGGAAGTTCGCGGGTCTGCCACCCGCCCTTTCAACTACGTCCATTGTTGTCATCGTCAAGCCCGCGCCATTGCACATGATTCCGATATTGCCACCGAGTTTGACATAAGCAATATCGTCCTCTGCGGCTTTCGCCTCGATTGCGTCCTCGTAACTGCCTTCGGCGTAGCCCTCGAATTCGGGATGACGGAACATCGCGCTGTCGTCAATTTCGATCTTCGCGTCCGCCGCCAAAACGCGCCCGTCACTGGTGACAGCGAGGGGATTAATCTCTGCCATTATTGCGTCGCTGGCGATATAGGCGTTATAAAGTTGGCGCAGGAAAACAACCGCCTTGTTCGCAATTGCCGGATCGAGTTTGGCGTCGGCAATGACTTGGCGCAGCTGATAATCCTTCAAGCCCATACGCGGATCGACAGACAACCGTGCGATTGCAGTCGGGTCTTCTTCTGCAACGGCTTCGATGTCCATGCCGCCCTTCGCGCTGACGATCAGGACGTTGCGCTGACTGGCTCTGTCCGGCACGATGCCCAGATAATACTCTTGGGCAATCGTGATCGGCTCTTCGATCAGGACTTTTTCGACGACGATTCCCTGTGGGGCTTGATGCGTCTTGAGCAGCATTCCAATGATGTTCTGCGCGTAGGATTCTGCCTCATCAGGAGTTTTGGCGACCTTGATTCCGCCCGCTTTGCCGCGCCCTCCCGTATGCACCTGCGCCTTGATCACGCCTGTTCCGCCCAATTCCGCGACTTTTGCCTTGGCTTCGGCGGCAGTAGTCGCCACACCCGCGTTTTTCGGGACTTCGACGCCGTATTTGGCAAGCAGCTCTTTGGCTTGATATTCGTGTATCTTCATGCGTTGAGTATTGTTTCCTCTCCATTTTGGCGCAGAAGGCTTTCCCTCTGCAATTCTCCCCGAAAGTTTACCCGACGTCGGCGCGAATCCAACCTGTTTCTTTTCTCAACGGAGTAAATCATAAGAGAGATTTTCTGATAAAAATGCCTCCCGATAAAGTCTATCGGGAGGCACAAATCGCGATAATGAAGCAAATTTTCTCTTCTGTCTGAGCGATTTACTTGCGGCGACGGCGGAACGCTACCAAGCCGGTCATGCCCATTCCGAGAAGGAGAGCAACGCTGCCGGGTTCGGGAACGGCGATAATCTGTCCGCGAATTTGACCGCCGGGATTGCTAGCGGAATGGATATTGAAGTAGGCTCCGCCGCTAATCAGGGTATTGGCAAGGGTATCGGTGAGCGGGCGCGTCGCGTCATCGAATCTCCAGTCGCCTGTGAAGGTTCCGCTGGTCATTCCGAGTTGTAAAGCAAGCCCGTCCAGACCATGAACGACACCACCATTGGAGCCGACAGCCCCGGTGTGGATATGCGCGTCGCGGAGCGTGGTGACTCCGTCATAGTTGACGGTATAGTTAAAGACATACGCGCCGGATGCGCCGGTTAAAACGCCGCTTCCAAATCCGGACGCGGCGGTGATCACATCGGGGTTTTCTTGGAGACCGTCCATCGGTGCGATAAAATTTATCTGCGCCATTGCGGACGCGGAGACTGCCAACATCGCGCCCAGAGTTCCAACTGCGAGAGACTTCTTCATGATTCTTCCTTCCTGAAGAGAGCGTGTGCCGATATTCGGCACGATATGATTTACGAGGAAACCATCTCGCATACCGGCAGATAGCCTCACACAAAAAAGTATACGCCTCGCCCGCCCACTTTTTCTGCACAATTTCGCCTTGCGCCCGAAAAACTTATTTCCGCTATCTTTCGCGCTGCCGGAAAATTCTCCCCTTCACGTAACGCATGAGACTGCCGAAAATGTCATAATGGAACTGTCGGCGCAATTGTGCGCCGCTCACGGAGGAAAATTTTATGCCACGCGCTCTCATTACGGGCGGGGCGGGCTTTCTTGGCTCGCACCTGTCCGACCGACTGCTCAAAGAAGGGTTCGAGGTTGTCGTCATGGACAATCTCATTACGGGCAGTACCGACAACATCGCCCATCTCATCGACAATCCCAAATTCCGGTTTCTCAAGTATGATGTGACCGAATATCTTTATCTTGACGGCGCGGTGGATTTTGTATTTCATCTCGCGTCGCCCGCCTCTCCCAAAGATTTCACGACCAAAGCGATCCAGATTTCCAAGGTCAACGCGCTTGGCACACACAAGACTTTGGGGCTTGCCCGCGCCAAAAATGCCGTATTCTTTCTCGCTTCCACTTCGGAGGTTTACGGCGATCCGCTGGTTCACCCGCAGCCCGAAGAGTATCTCGGCAATGTCAATCCCATCGGGATTCGCGGCGTTTATGACGAAGCCAAGCGATTCGCCGAAAGTATGGTGATGGCGTACCATCGAAGCCATAATATCAATGTCAAAATTGTCCGAATTTTTAATACTTACGGACCGCGTATGCGCCTGAATGATGGGCGCGTTGTTCCCAATTTCATCGGTCAGGCGTTGCGGAACGAGCCGATCACGGTGTATGGCGACGGCTTGCAGACGCGCAGTTTTTGCTATTGCTCCGATTTGATTGACGGCTTTTATCGGCTTGTCAACTCGAACGAAACGGGTCCTATCAATATCGGCAACCCGACGGAGCGCACCATGCTGGAGTTCGCGCAGGAGATCAAACGTCTCACGGAAAGCCACAGCGAGATTGTCCATGTGCCGCTTCTCACGCCCGACGACCCGAAACAGCGCAGACCTGACATCACCAAAGCGACGACTCGACTCGGCTGGGAACCGAAAGTCTCACTTGAAGACGGCTTGAAACAGACCATTGATTATTTTCAGACGCGCCTCGATCTGGCAGTCCGCGACTGATTGGGTGATTGGGTGATTGGGCAATTCAACTGCAATGAACGAGATGCACGACATTCAGCCCGGCGGCATTGGGTTTTTAATGACCCAGTCACCCAATAGCCCAATGACCTAACGATCCAATCACTCAATGAACATTGTTGACATTATCGCGAAGAAACGGGACGGCAACGCCCTGAGCAAAGACGAAATTCGGTTTTTTGTTCAGGGCGTCACGTCAGGCAGCATTCCCGATTATCAGGCGAGTGCGTGGCTGATGGCGACATTTTTGCGCGGAATGACGCCGCAGGAGACGCTCGACCTGACCCTTGCCATGCGTGATTCGGGGCAGGTTCTCGACATACCGGAACGGCTCGGCATTACGCTCGATAAGCACAGCACGGGCGGAGTCGGTGATAAAACGACGCTGGTTGTTGTCCCGATTTTGGCGGCGGCGGGAGTGCCGATGCTGAAAATGAGCGGACGCGGCTTGGGATTTTCGGGCGGGACAGTGGATAAATTGGAGTCCATTCCCGGATTTCGCACAGAACTCACTATTGCGGAGGCTCTGGCGCAGGTGGAAAAAGTCGGGGCGGCATTGATTGCCCAAACGGGCGAACTCGCGCCCGCCGACAAGATTCTGTATGGCTTGCGCGATGTAACCGCAACCGTCGAGTGTATTCCGCTGATCGCTTCCAGCATTATGAGCAAGAAACTGGCGGGCGGCGCAAAACGGATTGTGCTTGACGTGAAAGTCGGGCGCGGCGCGTTTATGAAAACCGAAGCGCAAGCGGAGGCACTGGCACACGCTTTGGTCGAAATCGGCAACGGCGCGGGCATTCCAACAGCGGCAGTTTTGACGCGCATGGATGAACCGCTCGGTTATGCTGTCGGCAACGGTTTGGAAGTCAAAGAGGCATTAGATGCTCTGCGTATCGGAGAAGGCAAACCTGCGGATAAACTCTTCTTAGACTTGTGCTGTCACCTTGCCGCGCACAGTTTCACTTTACTCGGTCACGACAAAAAGTTCAGCACTTGGTTGGTTAATGATAAGCTTTTAAGTGGCGATGCGCCAAGAAAGTTCGCTGAGATCGTGGCTGCACAAGGCGGCGCGGCAACTATCGAGGAAATAGAGGCTGGCTTGCCTCGCGCTCCAATCCAACATAATGTTCTCGCTAAAGAAGCGGGCTATGTCAGTGGGATAGATGCGGAAACTATCGGCAAATTGTCCGTTCAGATGGGCGCAGGACGATTGACAAAAGGCGAAGCAATAGACCATGCCGTTGGAATTGTCTTACATAAGAAAACGGGCGATGCTGTCAGTGCCAAGGAACAGATCGCAATGCTTCACTGCCGCGAAGCCGACGAACTGCGCCTCGCCGAATTTGAGCAAACACTCTGTAGTGCCTATACTTTTTCCAAAGAGAAACCTCCACAACAGAACAGCCTCATTATCAAAACGATTGAAGTAAATTGAAGGGCAGAGCAGTCCGGGTAC
>CAZPZP010000128.1:0-8419 GCA_964591025.1 uncultured Chthonomonadaceae bacterium | reverse complement strand
CCGCTTTCAAGTTGAATGCCCATCGCGTGTCCGTTCTCGGTGAGAATTTGTGCGACAGGACTGCCGAGTCGGATTTCGCCGCCGTGCGCCTCGAAATCTGCCGCCAATGCTTGGGTGATCCTGCCCATTCCACCGCGTACATAGCCCCAACTGCCCCGCGAACCCAGCACGCGCCCCAAATAGTGATGCAATAACACATACGCTGTACCGGGAGTGGATACACCGCCGTAAGTCCCAATCAAGCCGTCCGTTGCAATAACCGCTTTGAGTTGTTCGCTCTGGAAACGGGCATCTAAAAGGTCGCGCACGCTCCCGACAACGAACTGCTGCTAGAGCGATTCGATTCCGGCATCGGTGAATGCTTGCTCAATGTCGATGGCATCGGGCGGCGTGTCGGTCATAAATCTGTCAAGAATGTCTGCGGCGTGTTCGACATCCGCCTCGAATTGGAAAAAAGCATCAATATCGGCGGGGGTGTCGCGGCAAAACTCGGTGAGGGCGGCGCGGGTTTTGGCGGCATCGGCGAAAAGCATCAGCGAACGCCCGTCAGGGAAGGGCGCGAACCCTGCGGTCTCGCGGCGATACACCTCAAAGCCGTACCGCTCCAACTCCAAGTCGCGCACAATTTCCGGCATGAGCAAACTACAGAGATAAGCGGCAGTGGAAACCCGATAACCCGGAAAAATCTCCTCGGTCACGCACGCCCCGCCGACTATCTCGCGCCGCTCCAAAACGATCACGCGCTTGCCCGCTCGCGCCAAATAGCACGCCGCAATCAGCCCATTATGTCCCGCCCCAACAATTATTGCATCGTACAAAGTCTGAGTTCTCCCCAATTGGATATGTCTCTTTCCAAACCACATTATGGCACAACCGGCAAACGCCGAAGCCGTATTTCCCCTCTTGGATCGTTATTGTCAGCGTCTGCTGGCAGCGTAATACAGAGATTGCCCTTTGTCTTCATCTTCCAATTCAGGAGATTCTTGTCGTCACTCGGTGCGATCAGGGTAGTGGGTCATTTGGCTTGCTGACCGACATAAATTCAGGCATCACCCCTCTCGAAGTTATGTCGGCATTCAACACAAATGACCCAGTAGAGTGCCGCGATCTCAACGACACGCTGCACAATAGACCTCTTGCCTAAGTCCAGCGAAATGAATTGTTGCTGTCCAAATCTCGTTTCTGCGTGAGACGGGTACTGAAAACGCTTGCTGTGAACTTGCCGTATCAGGGGTTGAAAACCCCTGCCTATAAAAAGCAAGCGTCTTTCAGACGCGAAGACGTTCCTGCTTGGAGACAGTGTGCGTCTGAAAAACGCTTGAACTTTCTTGACGGGTACTTTCAGTACCCGCATATCAAGCCCGATGCGATGGGAGATGCTGGCTACTTCTGCGCTTGGGAGTTCAGAAGTTTTTCAAGCGCATTCAAACGGGCTTCAAGAGTATCATGTCTCGCTTCCAATTCGGCGTTTTTGGTTTTGAGCGTAGCGTTGTTCGCTTCGAGTGCCTTGACTTTGCGGTTGAGTGCCTGAATAGCGGCAAGAGCAACGCCGTCGGCATCGATGGTGGTGATGCGTCGCTCGTCCTCTCCAACACCGAAGGCGGCGAAAAAGTCCTGTGCCATCGGTCCGATATGGCGAATGGCAGTTTCCTGACTTTTGTAATTCCATGTAGTGACAGGTATCCCCATCAGACGCGCAAGAATATCATCGGAGTCGACAGACTTGAGATTGGTTTTGGCGTTGCGGTCACTGACGCTCGACCACGAGCCGCCGCCGGGAGACAGAGAGACGCCCGCCGTGAGAGCAGAGTTCGAGAAGAAGCGAACGCCCCCTGCGGCACGCACCGTAAACTGATTCACGGCAGTTGAAGAGACATTGCTGCTGCTGCTGAAATCTCCCCATACAAACGCACCGGCGTGTGCGGCTTCCGCGTATGTTCCTGCCGCAAAAGTATAACTGCCAGAAGCACGATTCTGTGTGCCGCCGACTATCGCTGCTCCTTGCCCCGAAGCGATATTGCCTTGCCCTCCCAAAACGGTGCTGTCCAAATTGCTCGCCGTATTGAGCCAACCGCCTGCAACTGTACTATTCACGCCGCTCGCTGCATTTTGCAGCCCCCCGGCGACAGTGGCGAAACGGCTGCCGGCGACATTGTTCTGACCACCGCCCACCGTTGCCCAGCGTCCATTGAGCAGATTGACGTCGTTGTCACCAGCGCGGTTATTGCTTCCGCCGCCGACGGTTCCGCCCATGTCTGTCACTCTGTTAATACTGTCCGTCGATCCGGCACTGATTGTGTAGCGATGACCGCCGCCCGCAATAGTCGCGCCGGAGACGCCTGCGGTCACCGCATTGAGCCAATAGCCGCCGATCACATTGCCCGACGTATAAGTTTCGCCGCTGATAGTATTTTCCACAAACTGCAAGCCGAGCAGACGATTGTTATTGGAGCGCAGAATCAATGGCTGATTGTCGGTCGTTCCCACAAATTGCGTGGCAGGATTGGTTCCGGCATTGCCTGTCAAACTCCACCCCGAACCGCCGCCGCTTGCGGCTGTTGTTTGGACGCTGCCATCGGGAAAGACCACGCCGCCGGACAGAACATAGAGCGCACCGACAGTATACAGATCGCTGTCTATCCAAACCCGCCCGTAATCGTTGGAAAAGTTGATGACCAAGCCGCCATAACCGACCTGCGCCCCATCGCCGGTATCTACAAGAGCGCGTCCGGCTCCTCCGCTGTTGCCGAAGCCGCCGCCTCTTCCGTTGAGGACAATATCGCCGCCGCGACTGCGGATATTGCCATTGACATCCAGAGTCATAGTAGGATCGTTGGTTCCGATACCGACATTGCCCGCTGAGGTCACGGCGAGTTTATCCCCGAAGTAGTTGAGTTTCCATTTGTTGCCGTCATTACCGTCGAGATACGTCCAAACTGCATTACTGCCGTTGAGCGTATAGCCGTAGAAAGGTAGCCCTGTCGCCCCTGAATCAATATACATTCCTGTATAGCTGTTGGTATCTTCCGAAAGCGTCAGGCGTCCGGCTCCAATGGCAGTGTTACGCCCAATGGCGACGCGCCCATCTTCGCGAAGCCGCATTCGTTCGGCGTTGTTGGTGCGAAAAACGAGGGGTTGATTGTCGGTGGTTCCGAGAAATTGGGTATTGGGGTTGGTTCCGCTATTGCCGCCGAGAAGCCATGCCAACGGATTGAAGATGTTGGCGGCGAACTTATCTGCAGTCAGAGTTCCGTTGGCGACGCTGTTATTGGTGATGCTGCCATCGGCGACGCTATTCGCTTTGAGGGCAAACGGGACACTGACAATCTGCTGGCGCGGCGTCAATACGGGATCGGCTCCGACTTTGATCTCGAACCACAGATTGCCGTTGAAGAGATTGGCAGTGTTGGTGTTGAGCAGAACGGCGAATGTCCCGTTTCTGACTTGGACAGCCGCGATAGTTTGATTCCACTTTTCGGTTCCGCCCGTTGCGGCGTCCCACAGGCTGAAACGGATGCTATAGGTTCCATTTGGAACAGGATTGCCCGACGGATTGGCGAATCTGCCCTGAAAATTGACGAGTGGGGGGGCGGCAGAGATTTGAGCCGGTGTGCGGATGGCGGTGCCGATCAACAGTGCGGCAGCCACAAGAGAGAAAATACGCTTCATTTTTGGTTCCTTCCTGACAAGTGACAGAGAGCAAAAGAGGACTGTCTCCATTGCGTGAATGCAGCCCTGCGGAAGAAATTCTTATCCGGGAAATCTCTTCCGCGAGACTTGGCGACCTTTGCTGCCGTCAGCAATGCCGTCTATCGGTGCCGTCATGTTCACCAATGGAAGGATACCAACTCACCATTACAGTACCATTACGGGGAGTCCCTCACAGAGCAAATATTGAGGTTCTGCGGTCATTTTCTCAGGAAAGGACAGTGACTTGCGCGTTATCGTCACTTTGGGAAGGGAAGCGGGCAAAAATCTCGTGAAGCAGGGTTTCGAGGGGAATTGTCTCGCCGTAACTCCATTCGCTTTGGAATTGCGAATCGCCGAGGGTCTGCCGGAGAGACAGCAGCCAATTTTCATAATCGGACTTTTCGACATCCGCGACGGAAACGCCGATGGAAGTGCGAATTTGCGCGGCAGCACCGAGCAGCCGCACCGCAAATTCAGGGACATTGCGTGCGCTCATATTCGCTGCAATAAAAGACAGGGCGTTTGCCAGAGTGGCTTGGTCTCCCAACCTCACGATCTTGTCCACCGCCAAGCGCAGACAGGAGAGACCGCGCTCGAAATCGTTCAGTTGTGTATAAAAATCGCCGATCAGTGCCAGCGAGATGGCGGCACTGCGGAGATTTCCCTGTTCCTCCTGAAGTGCAAGTGCCTCCTCCGCCAGCCTCAATCCCAACGCGTACTGCTCTCGATAGCCCGCGATACGGCTCAGTGTCTGCAACGCCATCTCTTTGCCGTAATCGAAGCCGAGTTTGCGGCAAGATGTCAGGCTCTCCATGCAGAAATCCCACGCACGATCCAGTTGTCCCATTTCGCAGTGTGCCATGCCGAGATTATGGAGGGCAATTGCCAAAGCATTGTGTTCGTCGAGTTGCCGCCAAAGGGGGATTACCTCTTCATAGCATTGAAGCGCGAGAACGAAATCGTTTTGAGCGATACCGACCAATCCCAGATTATGGAGCGCAACTGCCAGCCCGCGTGTGTCCTCCCCACCCTGCCGCAAAGCCAATGCCGCTTGAAGATGTCTCCTTGCCTGCTCGAACTCTCCCAGTTCACGGTACAGCAGTCCTATGCCATTGAAGAGCTGCGCCCGCAGCGGCAAAGAGGCATGATCCACATAAACAAGCCCCCGCTCCATCCATTCTCTGCCTTCGCGCAGATAGCCCCGCCGCACCCAAAACCGAGAGAGATTCGCCGCCATTTGCAGAGCATTGACAGCAAAATCCGCAGAGTTGGCTTGCTCCAAGTACCAGTGTAAGGCGGTTTTGAGATTCTCATGCTCCCGCTCCAGCAGATCGAAGCCGCGCATCTCTTCCGCACCGAGTTGATGGGCGGCAATGTGTTCGGTCACGCTGAGGAAGTAGGCGGCATGACGTTCTATAAGTTCCGTCCGATCATGTTCCTGTATTTGTTCTTCCGCAAAGAGACGCAGGGTTTCCAGCATTCCGAAGCGCATCTCGCCGTTCTCTTCCTGCGAGCGGATCAGCGAGTGAGTGCAGAGGTCTTCTAAAAATTCGGCGGCATCCGGTTCCGCACAGACAGACTGGACTGCCTCTGCCGTCCAGCCTCCTCGAAACACGGAGAGTTGAGCGAACAATGTCTGCATCTCCGGCGAAAGCAGACGATAACTCCACTCGATGGCGGCATGAAGTGACTGCTGCCGTGCCGGAAGGTCTTTGCGCCGACTGGTCAGGAAGGTGAAACGCTCCTTCATCTGCGTCAGCATCTGTGCGGGCGTCAGGGTCATTGCTCGCGCCGCCGCCATTTCGATGGACAGGGGAATCCCTTCGAGAAGCTGACAGAGACGAACAACGTCGGGAGCATTGCGCTCAGTAAGGGCAAAATCGGGACGGGCAGAGCGGGCGCGTTCCGTAAACAGACGCACTCCGGGATACCGCAGCAATGCCACCGGGGTCTCGGTTTCAGAGGGGCAGGGCAAGGGGGGAACGATGAACTGTTGTTCGCCTCCGAGGGCAAGCCGATGCCGTGACGTAACCAGCAGTGTCAGCGTTTCGACGCACTCCCGCAGCCGCACTAAAATCTGTTCGCCCCCATCGGTCAAGTGTTCAAAATTGTCCAAAATGAGCAGCACAGCCGGCAGACTTTGCAAGTAGGCAGCGATCTGATCTTCCGGCGTGAGCGCGGAGGAGCGGGGCAGTCCCAGACTGTCGCGTATCGCCCCCAGAATGTCGCTGCTGTGAGGGATGTCCGCCAGTGGGACAAACCAGACCGCATTCCGATAGGCTTCCGTGAGGCGTCGCCCGACTTCAACGGCGAGTCGGGTTTTGCCGTGTCCTCCGGGAGCGGTCAAGGTCACCAGCGGGCGCGTCTGTGCTTCAGGAGCGAGCAGGGCGCAAAGCGTGTCGAGTTCGTCCTCTCGCCCGAAAAAGCCGTCGAAGCGGACGGGCAGACGGGGGCGGCTTGGCAGAACCGGGGCGGATTCCAGCGGTGCTGTCGGCAGAGAAACCACTGCGGAACTCTTGCGCTCAAGGGAGAGGACGCCGGGCGGAGGATGCCCGAATAACTGCTGCGCTAAAGCGCGTATTTCCGGGGACGGCTGGATGCCCATCTCCTTCTGAAACAGCCGTTCCATTTCGAGATAATGGCGGGCAGCATCCTGTTCACGTCCAAAAGCGTGATACAGGCGCATCGCAAGGGAGTGCATCTTCTCGTTGAAAGGATCGTGTGACAGCGAGCGGAGTGTCATATCGAGCGCAAGGGGGCGATCTTTACTCTGGAGGGAGAGCTTGATGAGGGTACGCAGGGCATCGTGGTATCCATTCGCCAGCCGCTCGCGTTCTGTCAGAACCCAATCCTCATAGAAGCCGGGCAGCAGTTCTCCCTGATAAAGAGCGACGGCACTCTTCAATGCGGAAACGGTTTGCGCGGAATCGGTGGCGGCAAATCGGCGGGCAGTATGCAGAGCGGCTTCGAATTCCGTCACATCACTGAGAATGCTCTCAGGATTGAGGCGCAGAAAGGTGCGGTCAGTGATCAGGACGCTGCCTGACGGAGTTCCGGGCGGTTCCAATTGCGAGCGCAGAGAGGCGAGGGCGACACGCAGACTGTTGCGAGCAGCATTTTTTTCCTGATCTGCCCAGAGTTTTTCCGCCAACTCCTCCCGGGAATGAGAACGCTGCGCGAAATAGACAAGATACGCCAGCAGGGCGGCGGTCTTTTGCGTCCGAAACCGAGTGAGATGGATATCCTCCTGCTTCGCGCAAAAGTGACCGAGCATCTCAAAACGCCATTGTGTGGTCAGCATATTCTCACGTCCTCAGAGTACAGACGGCAAGCCCTGCGTTCCGCACAAGGCTGTACGGATGAATTTCGTGTACTTTGAAGAAGATTCCTGCTTGGTATGATCAAGATCACCATTGAGCAGGAAATTCAATCGAGTTGCAGGGACAGCGGCTCGCCCACCCTCTGCAACAGACCTCTTGCATAAGTCATCTCCATCCAGCGGAATGAATTGTTACTGTCCAAATCTCGTTGCTGCTCTTGTTCGGGGGTTGAAAACCCCCGTCTGTATAGCCTGCGGCTAAGCGTCCTTCGGACGCACTCCTCATCGGAAGCTGTCGCGTCCGAAGGACGCTTGGCGGAACGCCACAGTGCCGGGTATTTTCAATGCCCGCACAAGTCAAGAGCAGCAACGAGATTTGGACAGCAACAATTCATTCCTCGTGCAGGTCTCGTTTCGCCGTGCCGTGCTTCGCACTCTCAAGGAGCCAGGGGATTTCGTCCGCAGGACATCTGTTTTTGAGTCGGGTACGTTCTTGTACCCGACTCTTGCAAGAAGTCTATTATACCCGACCCGCTTCTGCTCCAAAAAACAGACAATTCTGGACAAAACGCGCAAATTATCTCAAAAAAGTGCGAGGCTGTGGAATAACTTACTCGTAGAAGCCGCAGGATTTTCTCAAAAACTCGGAGCGGCATCTAAGAGTGAGGAAAGAGGAACTATGTCTGAACTCCGTGCATTTACAACCATCGAAAAGCCTCTGCTCACAGGACGTGAGGTGGAAGTTCTCTCGCTGGTCATTGAAGGCTATTCGAGTAAACAGGTCGCCGATATGCTATTCATCAGCAAGCGCACTGTGGATTTTCATTTGGATAACATCTACGGCAAACTGCAAGTGTCCAACCGGATGCAAGCGTTGCAAAAGGCATCGCGCTTGGGAATCTTGGCGAAAGCCGCGTAACCGTGCCGAAGTCACGTATCATAAAAAGCCGATGGGATTTTCGTATCCCACCGGCTTTTTTGCATTTTGCTCCTACTTTGTTTCCCGTCCCAAATTGGAAGCGGGGAGATTTTTCAAGAATTATTCTGCAAAAAGAGAAACGAGGCGATATTCCAGCGGAGAAACGATGCGCCTCAGCCGACGACGCGACACCCGACGCAGACGACGCAGCGAATGCGCCCTCTGAGTGTGCGGCGAACCAACCACCTGTCGCTTTGGGCGAGCAAACAACGAATACGATGAGGGCTTTGCGTTTTCCATACAAGTGCGCTCCTTCAAGGGTACTCAAACAATAAATCCTCATAGAACTAACTCAACCCCCGTTGCGAGAGGTGAGAGAACTAAGACTGGCTATTCGCGTCCGAAGGATGCACGGCGCGAATGCGCCCCCAACGGCGGAATAAATTGTTGCTGTCCAAATCTCGTTGCTGCGAATTTGCCTCTTGTGCGGG
>CAZPZP010000127.1:0-8419 GCA_964591025.1 uncultured Chthonomonadaceae bacterium | reverse complement strand
ACCCAATCCTAAACAGTGAACCTTCGCCGGAAGAAGTCATCGAACTCCTTCAACGCCTAAAGACAAAGAATGAACGGCGCCGCACAGATTATTACTTTGTCATTGCATCAGTCGTGGGCGGACTGTTTCTTAGCCCTTTTGTTCCTTTCATTGGGCTGCCGCTTTTCTTCGGCGGACTACTTGGCTGCTGCTATCTCTTGCTGCCGCATGAAGTCACAAAAATCGCCCGCCGCTTAGAGAAATCTTCAGACCCTAATATAGTTCCGCCACTCTTGGATGCACTGGAAACCGCCCTGAAAATCTCCGCCAATAACAACGCCGTGAAGCAGCTGCGGTGGACGCTGGCGGTTCTGCTGTCTTGTCTTTCGACGAACGACTCGGCAGTTCTCAGTCACCAAAACTGGGAATTGATTCAGCGGCATTTGGCATTGCATACAATCCTGCATTTCACTGTTGACCCCGCAGATTTGGCGTTGACCTCTTCCATTTTAGACCTTCTCAAGCGGCGGCGCGATACTCGTTATATTGCCACTATCAAAAGTATGTCGTTTGTATTCGGGAGCAAAGGGTCTCAATTGCGGGAAGCGGTTCGAGAGTGTCTCATCGTATTGGAAGAACAGAAGCGCAAAGAGGACGAAAGCAAAATTCTGCTTCGGGCTTCACAATCAACGAGCCACAGCGATACGCTTCTGCGTCCTGCGGGATATAGTGATACAACTCAGGCACAGGAATTATTGCGTCCCGACAATGGATTACCGCCCCAATAATGCTCTCAGGAAATGCCCCCGGCATAGCAAGTGTGCTATACTATTTCATCTCAATTCAACAGTAAAGGCGTGAGAATGGCAGAGACTTTGACGGGATCGGAAACAGTGTATGAGCCAGTGGTCGGCATGGAGTGCCACGCCGAACTGCTGACCGCAAGCAAAATGTTCTGTGGGTGCAAAAATGAATTCGGCGGCGAACCCAATACCCGCTGTTGCCCTGTGTGTCTCGGAATGCCCGGCTCGCTTCCGGTCATGAACAAAACGGCGGTGGAACACGTGATGCGAACGGCACTCGCCCTCAATTGCAGCATCAATCCAAATGCCAAATTCGACAGAAAAAATTACTATTACCCCGACCTGCCCAAAGGCTACCAGATCAGTGAATATGATGCGCCGATAGGCGAAGCGGGTTGGCTCGACATCGAAGTCAATGGAGCGACGAAACGGATTTATATCCGGCGCGTCCATCTCGAAGAGGATACCGGCAAACTGTTTCACGTCATGGGCAACGATTCGTATGTGGATTACAACCGCTCTGGTGTGCCGCTGATGGAGATCGTCACCGAGTTTCCGCCGGATATTCACAGCTCGGACGAGGCAAAAGCGTATCTCTCCAAACTCCGCGCCATTTTGACCTATATCGGTGTTTGCGACGGCAAAATGGAAGAGGGATCGCTGCGCTGTGAACCCAATGTCTCCATCCGTCCTGTCGGCTCCAATACGTTCGGAACCAAAACCGAGATCAAGAACCTCAACTCGTTTCGCGCCGTTCAGCGCGGCATCGAATATGAAGTCGAGCGACAGGCAATTGCCCTGCAACGCGGCGAAAAAATCGTGCAGGAGACTCGCGGTTGGAACGACGCCAAACAGCAGACGTATCCACAACGGAGCAAGGAAGTCGAGCAGGAATATCGCTACTTTCCCGAACCCGATCTCGTTCCCTTGTCTCTTTCCGATGAGTGGATTGCGGCAATCAAAGCGACCTTGCCGGAACTCCCCGATGCCCGTCAGCGTCGCTTCATTGAGGAATACGGAATTTCGGCGTATGATGCGGGCGTCCTAACCGACAGCCGCGCTTTTGCCGATTATTATGAACAAGCGGCGAAATCGAGCAACGACCCGAAAGCGGCGGCAAACTGGATGATGGGCGATCTGCTGCGCCTTCTCAACGCGGAAGGCAAAGAGATCACCGCAAGCCCCATCACGCCGGAACAATTAGGTGCGATGATCAAAATGATCGGCGACGGAACCATCAGCGGCAAAATCGCGAAAACCTTAATTGATGAGATGTACGCGATGGGTGATGATCCCCTTGCTATCGTCGAAGCGAAAGGCTGGAAAACGATCAAAGACACGGGCGCGATTGTCGCTCTTGTCGAAAAAGTGTTTGCCGACAATGCCGACGTGGTAATCGCGATCAAAGAAAAAGGGCTCGTTGCCAAGCGCGGCTTCCTCGTCGGGCAAGTGATGAAAGCCTCACAGGGCAAGGCAGACCCGCAAGAGGTCAACGCGCTTATTGACGCCAAACTCGCGGAATAGCCTCAAGGCAAAAGGGTGAAGGATTACGGAAAATGAAAAAAAATCTCGTGCTGTTGGCTTTGGCTTCACTGATGTCCGTCGGTACGGCGTTCGCACAGGAAAGACCCGGCTATCAAGGACATTCGCACGAACCTAAAAAGCCCGTTGTGAAGCCTGCCGGAACGCCCAAAGCCGCCGAAAGTGAGTTGGCGGATGTCATTCTTGCCCAAGCTATGGAGAACATCTGGAGCGGAAGCGACGAGCATTTTCATAGAGGCGAATGGAACCACACGGTCAACCTCAATCGCATCATTGTGCAAGCCGAGCCATGGCGCGACGAATGTTTTGCGAACTCTGCCTATCTTCTTTGGAGCAGTGACCGTAACGATGAAGCGATTGCATTTCTCAAGCAAGGGATCGACGTGAACCCGAAATCATATCCGCTTTTAGACGAGTTAGGTTATCATTATGCGGTCAACCTCAAACAACCCATCGAGGGAATTCCGTATTATGAACGGGCGATGAAAACCAAGCCGCCGCAATTGAAGTTTTATACGGCGCACAACCTCGCCCGCGCCTATGAGAAAACCAACCAATGGGACAAAGCCCTGAAACTTTGGGAGATTGCTGTGGATATGCAGGTCGCCCCGTCTATTCCCAATAATCCGATTGCGGAACAGGGTATCAGGCGGGTCAAAGCGAAACTTGCACAGAAGCCGTAAGCGTATTGTCAGTTAGGTGAGACGTTGATATCCTTCCTGCAACGAGAGACGGTGGAATGAATTGTTGCTGTCCAAATCTCGTTGCTGAGGGTGAGAACGGGCATTGAAAATACTCGTCGTTGTCGGGCATTGAAAATACCCCGTTGTCGGGTACTGAAAGTACCCGCCTCGGTGTCCTGCGGACAACCGTCCTTCGGACGGGAAGACGCTCGCCTTTTGCGCGTCCGAAGGACGCTTGGCGGAACGCTATTGCAGGCGGGTATTAAAAATGCCGTTGAGAGCAGCATTGCAGCAACGGAAATTGGACAGCAACAATTCATTCTTCCGCTGAGGGCGGACACGCCGCTGTGCGTCCTTCGGACGCCGATCCCACTTCACATCGGGTGAATTTGATTTGTATTGACGTCTCAATTTGTATTGACGTCTCAAATAGGTCAGAAAAAAGGTCAAATTACTATGTTCTCCATTCCGAATTCTCCGGCGGGCTTCATTGCCCTCGCCATGAATGTCATTATCATCTTAATTATTGCGGAGGCGATTGTTTCCAACGTCATCGCGTTTGGAGGCAAACTTTCGCCGTACAATCCATGGGTGCGTAACCTGCGGAAAGTCGTTAATCCGATTCTCGATCCGGTGCGAAAGCTGCTTCCGTCCCGCACAATGGGCGGATGGGACTTGTCCCCGATGATTGTCATCGTTGTCTTACAAATTCTGGTCGGATTCGTGGCACGATAGCCTTGTGGTGAGGAGCGGTTTGCTATGTCGGAACGCCTGACGCCGGTAGACATTCTAAATATACGGTTCCGTCGTCGGTGGCGCGGTTATGCGATTGCCGAGGTGGATGAGTTTGTGCGAAAAACGGCGTCCGAGATGGAAAAGGTGCTTGCCGACAATGCGGCAATGAAGGAACGTGTCGGGACAATCGAGCGCGAACTCAGTCAATACCGCGCCCTCGAATCGACAATGAAAGATGCCCTGATTTTGGCGCAAAAGGCGGCGGACGAGACACGCGCCGCCGCCCAAGCCCAAGCCCAAGCAAAATACCATGAAACTGAGGCGCACGTTCAGCAGGTAGCGACTCATATTCTGCGACTGCATGAAGAACGCCGCCGGTTTGCCCGCGAGATGCACGCACGGATGATGGCACAACTCCAGTGGTTTTCCGAAGAGATGGAAATGCCGGAACCTGCTCCTAACGAGACGCCAATGATTGCGTCCGCTCCCATTGCTCCCTCTACGACGACGTTTTCCGCCGTTGTCCAAACCCCCTCTAACGGCGTCCTGCCCGCTGTTTCCGAAGAGAGCGTCCACTCGTGATTCCCCCGATTCTTCCGCCGCTGCCCAATGATTCGCCCCCTTCGGACTCTGCCCATTCGCCGTTCGGCACACCTGCCTTTCGCCTCAAAGTCATGATCGCGTTTGTGCTGCTGTTCGGATTTATTCTCTGGAACAATGTGTTTGTCAAAGATTCTGCCGACAGAACTGCCAAAGATGATCGCGCCAAACTCTATGTCGAAGCGTTGACCGCGACCAAAGGGGCGTATGCGTTCCGCGACTACAGTAAAACGTATGGATTGGCACAACACCTTTCCGACAATGACAGAGCCATAAAGAGAGAAAACCGAGACGTTATCAAACGGTGGAAGCAACTTGCGGAGTCTCCGCGTGCTTCGGCGGGCGACTGGCGGCGGTTGGGAATTGTACAGCATACATTTGGCAATGCAAAAGACGGCGCGAAATCGCTGGACAAAGCGGCAGAACTCTCGACGAAGCCTCGCACAAAAAAAGAGCGTGACCAATTCGAGACGCCGCCTTATCTGCCCATTGCCAAAACTGCCATAGTTGAACGAGAATTTTGGCAGCGGATTTACGGCGCAGAGACTACGAAACCCTCGAAACTGACGCCGCTGGAAGCCAAGAGACTGCTTTCGGAATTGAAGCCGTATCGCCTCGGCTGGTTTGATCATCTTGTCGCCCGCCAAATCTATCTCGCTTCGAATGATTCCCCTAGTGCCGTCGCCGAGAAATCTGCCGCTCTGGAATCGTGCCACCAGATCGCTCTCAACAACAATTTGCGCGTTATACTCATTTTGTGGGGACTTGTCGCCTTGATTTGGTACGGCATCAAAGCCCTTGTGAAACGCACTAAGCGCAAAGCACTGCGAAGCGATGTCATGGACATTCCCAACTTTCCAGTTTTGCCGAATACGTTTTCATATCGGGCGCGAGTCATTGCGTTTCTGTCCTATCTCATTATTCCGGTGCTACTGATTATTCCGTTAATGTTTGCACGCGGTCTGTTGGTATCGGCGTCCGCCGTGAATCTGATGCGAGCGCAAACGATCCTCTATCTCATTTTTTCCTTTGCGACGGTGGGATTTGCGTTGTGGATCATGAATCGTTTGCCGAACCGCGAAGGCGAATCGGGGGGATTCCGCCGCGAAAAATCGGTTCTGCAACGGATTGGTTTGGGGAGCAAGGAACCGTTGGGCGAAGTGCTGCGGGGAATACACGGCTACGGAATGGCGATGGTCGTGATGCTGGTTGCGGTGGGAATTTCCTCTCTTTTATTTTCGCGATTCAAGACGCCGTCGCATCCCATTGTCTATGAATTGCTGGTGATGCAAACATTTTCGGATCGCGTGCTGATGTTCCTGCAAGTGGCGGTTGCCGCCGCAATTACCGAGGAGATCATGTTTCGGGGCGTGCTGTATCCGGCGTTTCGGGAGCGGTTCGGCGTTGTCGGTGGCATCACCATTACGTCGGCACTCTTCGCCCTCGCCCACCCCACCCTACCCGGTGGCTTCCTCCCCTTAATGGCACTCGGCGCGGCATTCAACATCGCCTATGAGAAACGCGGTTCGCTCCTGCCCGGCATTACCATGCACGCCCTCAACAACGGTATGCTAATTCTCGCCGAGTTCGCGGTTATGGCGTCTTGAATTTTATCTTTGGTTTCCCATTGCAAAATAGGGTTTGTCTCAGTATAATCACAGCACAGATTATCAAGGAGACACGAATGCTTGAGTTGGAATCAGTTTTGCCAGTTGTGGTACGTGAAGAAAGTCCGAAGTATCGTACCCAAGTTTGTATCAGCACAAAAAAGACCTGTGAATGCACTGGAAAAAAGATGAATTGTTTGACCGCCAAAGAATGGATCAAGTCGCAAATTGGAGTTTGGCAGTTCAATTATGAGAAGCGTGATGTTCGCGACAAAACCGTTCATCCCGCTACTTTTCCGCCTACCATTGCATGAGCAGACATCTGTCTGCATTATAATACACTCCCTCAATATCAGTGTGTTGCCTCACCGTAGTTGTATGGAGAATGCAGTCATGGGTTGACTCATAGGCTTCCCATGCGAGTTGAATCATTTTTGCGTCGATCTCCACACGAGTTTTGTTACATTCGAATAATTCATGTTTGATGTACTTCGCAAGATAGTCTGCTACTTCACGATCCATGGATTCATGTCCTTTCATTGCTTCTAAGCCGAGTTCAGAGCAGAAGATTGATAGAGAGTTGACGAAGCACTCATTTGCAAAAGGTTTATTGTCTGCTCTTTGTACTTTGGGAAAACCTATAACATAATGTCTTCCGCCGTTCATATCCGCGAGTCACAAATTGAAGATATTTTGGTGATGTATCCGGAAATTGCCGCACATCTACTGCACGCACCGGCAGACATCACGCCCATCGCTCGGCAGAAATGGCTGCCATCCGGGGGACGGCTTGATATTGTTTACGTTTCAGGAAGTAAGTTTCTTCTCGTCGAATTGAAGGTAGAAAGTTATAAGCCTCAATTTCTCAATCAAGTCATTACGTACCGACATGATCTTTTAGCTCTGCAAGCCGCCAAGGAATTTCCACAAGGCGAGATTGAAGCATTTCTCCTTGTACCCAAAATTGATAAGACTTACCTAACTTCCTGCGCGGAAAAAAAGGTCATTGCGATAGAATATTCTCCAGATGAGGTGCTGGCTGCTTTTCATGAGCGAATGAGTACGACAACCAAGTTCCTGTCACTAAAACCTGTAGATCATGGTATCTGGAATATACATCTTATCAGCAAAATGCTCTGGCTGCTTGATCATGGAACTCCTGTCAGCGACCTAAACACAGAACTGAAACTTGCTGCCCGAACCCTCTCCAATCGAATTCGATTTGCCTTTGACCTCCATTTGGTCAACGGCGTGTCAGGGCGGCTTCAGTTGACAGACAGGGGGCGGGAGTATGTTGCGGCACACGACAAAGACGTTGGATTCGACAAATTATCTGAAGGACAGGCACAAGTGCTGCGAGACCTCATCGTTAAGTCACCGTATCTCAGTCCAGCAATTTTTGGTATTTACAGCGTTGTCGATTCCGTGTTCACTCTGGCACGCAACACTTACCCCGTTTTGCAGGAAATCCTACTGCCGTTTTATCGTGATGCCGTCGGAAAGCATTTTGAGTGGCAGACGCCTAAAGCCATGTTGCACGGAGTAAGAATGTATTCCAACTACGCCATTGATTTGGGACTATTGGGCAAAGTCGGGGACAAATTTTACCTTACGCCATCGGGGACACAGTTCATTCTGTTACTTCAACTTCATAAAAGCATCAATGTTATTGACGCCATCAGGCTGCTCAAATAGAAGTTGACTTTCAAAACTTTACACTTGCAAAAATGCTATCGGCGTTCGAGCGCGGAATTCTCTTTGCCGATTTCGACGCACGCACAGGACACAATCACGGCACCAAAATTCGCACCCGTCAAAATCAATGGATCGAGTTGTTTGATCAAGTGACGGAAACTATGTAAATTTTACGGGAGATATGGAATACCTTTGATGTGGCATAACGCCAAAAGTACCTCAAAGGATTTCTCTATGGGTTCTATCAATTTACGCAAAGTCAAACGCGATAACCAACCTATTCGATTGTCAAACCGTGAACTGGAAATTGCCGTTCTTATTATGGACGGCAATAACAGCAAAGAGGTAGCAGAACGTCTGTTTATTAGCAAGCGCACGGTCGATTACCATCTGTGGAATATCTTTGCAAAATTGGATGTAACCAATAGAATGCAAATGTGCCGTAGAATGGCTACACTCCAATTGGTTCCACAGGAAATGTGATAATTTCACGCTGGAATCGAGATAACGAGGAACTTCATCAAGAAAGACATCTTGACGAGGCGAAAGAAGAAGCTCAAACCATACAGCAGCGGCAGAACTACAAAGCCGCCGAACAAAAGCAGATAGGGCAGCGCGAACAGATAACCGCTGTAGCGACTTAAACCGCGCTTGCTCATGCTGCCGCCTCACGCGCTATAATCTGGTTGATTCGCACTTCTGCCGCTTGCAAGAGGTCTGATAGACAAATCAGATAAATCTCGTACATTGCGCGTCCGAAGGACGCTTGGCGGCA
>CAZPZP010000126.1:0-8428 GCA_964591025.1 uncultured Chthonomonadaceae bacterium | reverse complement strand
GCAAGAGGTCTATTACATCGTCAAACCAGTGTCAAGGCATTTTGGACAGTAAGAAATTTTCTGTTCGCTGCCACAAGCCTCTATTCTTACAAACATACGAAGGTCTTTTTTGCCTTTGAGAAGCGAAACACCAGAGCGGGTATAATTTTCTCAATCACATCGCCATAATTCTATGAGGCGAAGTGATCTGCAACCGGATTTTATCCCTTGACCCTGAAATGAGAACCGAATGACCACTTTCACGCCTATCACGGCGTTTATCTTCGATATGGACGGCACGCTCGTTGACAATATGAGTTTTCATATCGACGCTTGGGTACAACTTATGCACGAAAACGGCGTTACTATCGAACGCGATTGGTTCCTTCGAGAGACAGCAGGCAACACCAACGCCATGATTCTACGCCGCTTCATCAACGAACAGTTCACCGATGACGAAGTCCACACCCTCGGCGAATACAAAGAAGTCATTTATCGGGGCATTTCCCACGATACAATGACACCGCTCGCCGGTTTACATTCTTTCCTCGAAGACGCCCGCAGGTATGGAATCAAATTGGGCGTCGCAACTTCTGCGACGCCCGAAAATATCAACTTTGTTCTCTCTGCAATCGGTTTGCGCGAGTATTTCGATGCCATTGTGGGAGCCGCCGATATTACTCACGGCAAACCCAATCCTGAGATTTTCCTTGCGACGGCGCAACAACTTGGTGTCGCGCCCGAAGAGTGTCTTGTTTTCGAGGACGCGCCGGCAGGTATCGAAGCCGCCCGCCGCGCCAATATGCGTACCGCCGTTCTTCTTACCTTGCTGAAGGAAGATGACCTGACAGAAATGACGCATCTTGTCGCGTCCGCGTCCGATTTCACGTCGCTTTCCGTCGCCGAACTGCTTAAAACGCCATAAAATGCAGTAGACAGGACAATTCATTCTGATCCACGAAAAAACACGAAAAAAAGACACAAACAAAGCCGCCGCAAAAGACACAAAAAGAGAAGCACAGAGATTCTGGAATGGATTCTGTGTGCTTGTTTTGTGTCTTTGTGGTTAGGATAAACTCAGTTCTGTTCCCTACTTAGGTGTGAATGAGGTTCCGCAACCGCAAGAACGAGCGGCACTCGAATTTGTCCACTTCCAGCCGCCTTCGAGCAGATTTTTGATGGTATAGTCGAGGATCAAGCCGTCGAGGAATCGCGCACTTCGCTTGTCTACATAGACCGGCAAGCCTTCGAACTCATAAACAAAATCGCGATCTGTGGTGAAGTCTTCCAGATTCATCACATAGGATAAGCCAGAACATCCGCCGCCTTTGACGCCAAGCCGCAAGCCAAAATTTTCTTTGCCTTGTTTTCGCATCAGGTGGCGTACCTGAGTGATCGCGCTCGGTGTGACGGTGATAGTCGGTTGTGCTGTTTCTATCGTCATTGTACTCATTTTTGTCTCTCCAAAAGAGGGCGAGGCAAGCCGTCGCCCCTACAAAATTCCCAATTCCAGTTTTGCCTCATCGCTCATCATGTCCATCGTCCAAGGCGGCTCCCAAACGACGTTGACCATAACATCGGAGACGCCCGGAACTTCCTGCACCTTATGATCGACATCGACGGGAAGCGACTGTGCGACAGGACAGCCCGGCGAAGTCAGCGTCATATTGACCTCGACATGGGCATCGGGCGCGACATTGACCGCATAGATCAAGCCGAGTTCGTAGATATTGACCGGAATTTCGGGGTCGAAAATCGTCCGTATCGCCTCGATGATCTGCGCCTGTAGCAGCGACGCCTCGATAGAGTTCAGCATGACGGCGTTGGGCGTCTGCATTTCGTTTTCCGGTTGTGTGAGTGTTTGTGTGTCCATTATGTTATGTTGCCTGTCGCCTCAAAATGCGTTCGTATTCATCATGCACTCCGATCCAGAACCAGTAGTATTTGTTATCCTCTTCATACGCTAATGCACGATAATTGCTACCTACACGCGCCGACCACAATCCTCTGATTTTCTTGAAATGCAATGAAGGATGGAACGGATCGTTCTCCAGTAATTGATAATTTGCATCTGCCAGCTGTTGAATTTCGTCGGCGAGTGCATTATATCTGTCCCAAAAAGATTTCGTAGTGAAGTGTTCCATCTTAAAGTTTACAATAAAACCCTGCTGCAACTTCCTCTTTTGCCTGAGCGATGAGATGATCTAGTCGTCCAGCATCAAAATCTTCAGCAATCTGTTTGTCCCACAACTCATTACGATACTCATCAAGACGGCACATCAGTTCACGGAAATCTTCCTCAGAAAGTTGTGTGATCACATTTTCCAGTTCTTTGATGTTCATTTTGTTCTCCTTATTGGGCTTATTGTGCAGCAAGGACTTTAATGCGCTGGATCATGCCGTTCAGACCATTGCGGCGGTTCATGCTGAGATTCTCATCAAGTCCCAACTGTTTCAGATAATCCTCGACATCGAACGCAATGATAGTGTCCGCCGTCTCGTCTGCATAGACATTCCGCAAGACCGCGATCAATCCCTTCACGATGGCAGAATCGCTGTCGGCGGCAAAGTCGAACGTCTCGAATTTTGGCTTCGGAGTGACCCATACCTGACTCTGGCAGCCATGAATGCGGTTGTTCTCGATCTTTTCGGCGGCATCCATCGGCGGGAGTTTGCGCCCCAAGTCCATCAGGTAGCCGTAGCGTTCTTCCCAATCGCCCAACATCTCGAACGTCGCAATCATCTCGTCGGCGCGTTCCTGCTGTATCTCGCTCATAATATTTACTCTCCCCTCTCCTCGTAGGAGAGGGGTTGGGGGTGAGGTTATCCCATCATTCGAATCGCCTTGTGAATGGCGCGAACCAAAACGTCCAACTCTTCCTTTGTATTATAGCAGCCCAGAGACGCCCGCGCCGTCGCGGTTTCGCCCAAACGCTGCAAGACCGGATGAGCGCAATGTTGCCCGGTGCGAATCGCAACTCCCTCCTTATCCAAGACGAAGCCCAAATCGTGCGGGTGAATGCCTTCGATATTGAACGAGAAAACGCTCGCTTTGTGCCGCGCCGTGCCAATCATTCGCAAGCCCGGAATTTCGCTCAAAACTTCGGTTCCATACACCATCAATTCTGCCTCATGGCGGGCGAGATTGTCCATACCCAAATCGGTCAGATAGTCTATTGCCGCGCCTAACCCGATGGTTCCGGCGATATTCGGCGTTCCTGCCTCAAACTTAAATGGCGGCTCATTGTAGACCGTTTTCTCGAACGACACCGCCAAAATCATATCGCCCCCGCCCATGAAAGGCGGCATGGAATCGAGCAATGATTTCTTGCCATACAGTACGCCAATCCCCGTCGGACCATATAACTTATGCCCCGAAAATACCAGAAAGTCGCAGTCCATCGCCTGAACATCAATCGGCAAATGGTACGCCGATTGTGCCGCATCTACCAAAACGGGAACGCCATGACTGTGTGCGATTCGAATCACTTCTTCGACAGGATTGACCGTTCCGAGCGCGTTGGACATCTGCACAATGCCGACAAATTTGGTGCGCGGCGAAAAGAGTTTGGCGTACTCTTCCAGAATCAACTCGCCCGAATCGGTGATCGGAATGACCTTGATCACTGCGCCTTTTTCTTCGGAAAGCAGCTGCCAAGGCACGATATTGGCGTGATGCTCCATCTCGGACAGAATGATCTCGTCACCCGCCCCGATATTCTGCCGTCCCCACGTTTGCGCGACAAGGTTGATGCCCTCGGTGGCGTTGCGGACGAAAATGATCTCCTCGAACAACTCCGCATTCAGAAAATGCTGAACCTTGTGCCGCGCCATCTCGAACGCCCGATCCGCCTTCGCTCCAAGCGCGTGACTGGCACGATGCACATTCGAGTTGTAGGTCTCATAATATTCACGCAGGGTGTCAATGACGATCTGCGGCTTCTGCGTCGTGTTGGCGTTATCGAGATAGACAAGCGGCTTTCCATTGACCGTTTCCTGCAAAATCGGAAAATTCGCCCGCACTCGCTCTATATCAAATGTCGAAGCCGTTTCCACTGTCGGCTTTTCGACCTCAAGTATCGCTGTCATGCTCCTAAAGTCTCCTCGATGACATTGCCGCCGGGCAGTAGTCGGTACAACGCCCGCAACACTTCGGCACGAACCGCCTCCACCGGAATCCGCTCCACCACTTCGGCGGCGAACGCAAACGTCAGCAATGCCCGTGCCTCTTCCGCTCCGATGCCCCGCGAACGCAAATAAAATAACTGCTCTGCGCTCAACTGTCCAATCGTCGCGCCGTGTGTACAACGCACATCGTCGGCGAAAATCTCCAACTGCGGCTTGGTATTGATGCTTGCCTCTTTCGAGAGAAGCAGGGTTTGGTTGGTCTGTTTCGCGTCGGTTTTCTGAGCATCTTCGCGGACAAAAATTTTGCCGTTGAATACGCCCCGCGCCTGACCGTCCAAAATGCCCTTGTACAGTTCGTGGCTGTTGCAGTGCGGCAGAGCGTGATCAATGGAGGTATGGTTATCCACCAATTGCTTTCCACCCGCAAAATAAAGCCCATCGAGCGTACACTCGCAGCCTTCCGCCCGCAAACTCGCGTTGTGATCATTGCGAACAATCGCGCCGCCGAGCGTAATACTCTGCGAACGGAAATTGCTGTCGCGATTGAGTTCCACCTGCATGGTCGCGATATGGAACGAGCGATCATTCTTCTGGACGATTTTGGTATGCCCGACCACGGCGTTCTGCGCCAAGATCACTTCGGTCACTGCATTCGAGAACGTGACGCCCTCGCCAATGCTGACATACGTTTCAACAACCGTCGCCTGACTATTTTCCCCCGCCAAGATCAGCGTGCGCGGATGCGAAATAACCGCCTGACTTCCCGCCGTCGAAACAAACACCAACTGGATCGGGTCTTCAACGATAACATTCCGCCCGATTGAAACAAACGCACCATCGCTCAGAAAAGCGGTGTTTAACGCCACAAACGGCTGCTTATCAAACGTGGCATATCGCGCCAAGTGCGTTTCGATGTGCGAATTGGCGGAATGCGCTGCGATACTCCCGATCACGATTCCGTTCGGCGCGTTTTCGATCTGTGACAATTCCGGCGCGAACGCTCCATTGACGAACACAAGCCGCAATCCACCCAAATTCCCAAACGGAACCGCCGCCAACGCTTCCGCCGTAACAACGGAACTGCCGCCAACCCCATAATCGTTCTCGAAAATCGGCGCGACGTTGGTATATCGCCACTCCTCATCGTGCCTGTTCGGAATGCCCAACTCGGAGAAACGCGAAAACGCCGCTTTCCGCAACGGATTCAACCATGCTGGCGCATTCTCGGCAAGCGGCAATGTCTCGAACTGTGGGGCGAACGAGGTGACCGGCTCAAAAATAGATTTCACTGGCATAACCGTATCGCCTCCTTATACGCCGACCACTTCGCGGGCAGTCTCTTCAATCCAACCATAGCCCTTGGCTTCCAGTTCGAGTGCCAGTTCCGCACCGCCCGATTTGACGATGCGCCCATGCGCTAAAACGTGAACAAAGTCCGGCACGATATAATCGAGCAGTCGCTGATAGTGCGTGACCATAATTACGGCGCGATCCGGACTCCGCAAGGCATTGACGCCCTTGGCGACAATTTTCATCGCGTCAATATCAAGCCCCGAATCGGTCTCATCTAATATCGCTAATTTCGGATCAAGCACCGCCATCTGAAAAATCTCGTTGCGCTTTTTCTCGCCGCCCGAAAAGCCTTCGTTGACCGGGCGACTCAGCAGATCGTTGCCCAGTTCCAGCAGTTTCGCCTTTTCGCGTGCCAGTCTCAGGAACTGCGCGGCATCCATCTCTTCTTCGCCGCGATGCTTGCGAATGGCATTGACGGCTGCCCGCAAAAAGTACATATTATTGACACCCGGAATCTCTACCGGATACTGAAAGGCGAGAAAGATTCCTTCTCTGGCTCGCTCTTCGGCACTCAATTCCAGCAAATCTTCGCCGTGGAATGTCACAGTTCCGCCGGTCACTTCATACGATGCACGCCCCGACAGCACTCCCGCCAGCGTACTTTTGCCCGACCCGTTCGGACCCATGATCGCGTGAACCTCACCGGCTTTGACGCTCAGGGTGATTCCGCGCAAAATCTCTTTGTTTTCAACCCGCGCTTGCAGGTCTATAATCTCCAGCATTTATCCCATCCTCAATAAATATAAACCACAGGGAACACAGGGAACACGGGGGCAATGCAAGGACACAGCAAAGACAAAAAGATGCTGAGTTCGTTTTTGTATTTCCCTGTGTCCCCTGTGTTCCCTGTGGTTCTCTGATTTTAGCCGACGCTGCCTTCAAGACTCACGCCGAGCAGTTTCTGCGCTTCGACGGCAAACTCCATCGGCAGTTCGCGGAACACTTCTTTACAGAACCCATTTACAATCATGTTAACAGCGTCTTCGGTGGCGATGCCGCGCTGATTGCAATAGAAAATCTGATCCTCGCCGATTTTCGATGTCGAGGCTTCGTGTTCGACGGTTGCTGTCGGATTTTTGACTTCGATATACGGGAACGTGTGCGCCCCGCAACGGTCTCCAAGCAGAAGGCTGTCGCACTGCGAATAGTTACGGGCGTTGTCGGCTCCGGCGTTGATTTTGACCAAACCGCGATAGGTGTTCTGCCCCTTGCCCGCCGAAATGCCTTTGGAGACAATCGTACTGCGGGTGTTTTTGCCGATATGAATCATTTTGGTTCCGGTATCGGCTTGCTGGCGGTTGGCAGTCAGGGCGACGGAATAGAACTCGCCCACGGAGTTATCGCCGAGCAGGATGCAGGACGGATATTTCCATGTCACTGCCGAGCCGGTTTCGACTTGCGTCCATGTAATTTTGGAGTCCTTGAACGCTTTGCCGCGCTTGGTGACAAAGTTGTAGATGCCGCCTTTGCCGTTTTTATCGCCGGGATACCAGTTCTGGACAGTCGAGTATTTGATGGTCGCGCCAGCGAGTGCCACCAGTTCGACTACTGCCGCATGGAGTTGGTTTTCGTCGCGCATGGGGGCGGTACAGCCTTCAAGATAAGAGACATAGCCGCCTTCGTCCGCGATGAGCAGGGTGCGCTCGAACTGCCCGGTTCCCGACGAGTTGATGCGGAAATAGGTCGAGAGTTCCATCGGACACTTGACGCCCTTGGGAATATAGCCGAACGAGCCATCCGAGAAGACCGCCGAGTTCAGGGTCGCGAAATAGTTGTCGGAGTAAGGAACCACCGAGCCGAGATATTGCTTCACGAGTTCGGGATGATCGTTGACCGCCTCCGAGAACGAGCAGAAGATAATTCCCTTTTCTGCCAACTCTGCGCGGAATGTCGTCGCCACTGAAACGCTGTCGAACACGGCGTCTACGGCGACACCGGACAGGCGTTTTTGTTCGCCGAGCGAGATGCCCAACTTCTCGAAAGTTGCGAGGAGTTCGGGATCGACTTCGTCCAGACTGTTGAGGACTTTTTTCGGCTTTGGCGCGGAATAGTAGATGATATTCTGGTAATCGGGCTTCTCGAATCCGACGTTTTGCCAGTCCGGTTCTTCCATTGTCAGCCAGTGACGATAGGCTTTCAGGCGAAATTCGAGCAGCCAATCGGGTTCGTTTTTCTTAGCAGAAATCAGGCGAACCACGTCCTCACTGAGTCCGGGCGGCAGGGCGTCGGATTCGATGTCGGTGACGAAGCCCCATTCATATTCTTTGTTAGCAAACTGTTCAATGACAGCATCTGATGTCGGCATTGGTATATCCTCAAAAATTCTGTGATATGTGTCTTGAGATAAATCTCTTAGTTGGTATGTGCAAGCGGGTTACGCTCGCTTCGGTCTGTCATGGTGATTGGCGTCGTATCTCCGGTATCGCGGCAGATTTCCGCCAATGTCACGCGGTTGAGCATCTCGCAAATCCGTGTATTCAGACGAGCGAGTGGCTTCTGAATACTGCACCGGTCGGTATGGTCGCAGTCGGCATGGGCGGTTCGCAGGCACGGAACCAATGCGGGCGCACCGTCTATGACTTCGATCACGGCTCCGATGGAAATTTTCTCGGCAGGTTTGGCGAGACGATAGCCGCCTATTGGTCCCGGCGTCGAAATCACGAATTCGGCTTTGGCGAGTTTCTGCAAGATTTTGGCAAGCAGTTCGAGGGGAATTTCGTGGGTCGCCGCCAACTCCCGTGCACTGATGATCCGCGCCGTGTCCGCTTTGGCGAGATGGGCAAGGGCAATCAGGGCATAATCCATTTTTTTGCTCAAACTTAGCACGGGATGTGTTCCTCTGTATGATTCTACGTATATCCGACCCGATTCGTCGCCGACTATTTTAGTCGGATACAGTGTACCGCGTGAAAGTACGAGGAGTCAAGGGCAGAGCGCGACTTGACATCTCTCCGTTTATTCCTTATAA
>CAZPZP010000125.1:0-8478 GCA_964591025.1 uncultured Chthonomonadaceae bacterium | reverse complement strand
CGCGGGCGCATCAGCGGGAATAACAGCACATCGCGGATGCTTTCGGCTTCTGTGAGGATCATAGCAAGACGATCTACACCGATGCCTAAGCCGCCTGTCGGCGGCATTCCGTGTTCCATGGCGAATAGGAACTCTTCGTCCATCGGGTGCGCCTCATCGTCACCGGCTTCGCGCTGCTGGAGTTGTCCCTCGAACCGTTCGCGCTGCTCCAACGGATCGTTGATCTCCGAAAAGGCGTTGCCTAATTCCTGAGTTGCGGCATAAACCTCGAAGCGGCGTGTCAGAGCAGAATTGTTCGGATGCTTTTTGGCGAGCGGCGACGTTTCAATCGGGAAATCCGTGATAAAAGTCGGCTGAACCAGTTTCGGCTGAGTGTAAACCTCATGAAGTTTTTCGATCAAGCCGCCCAGCACGTTCTCTTTCTCCAAATTGACCGGCGCATTAACACGCAGACACGCCGCTTTCGCCGTTTCCAGTGTTGTCAACTCGTCCGGCGTGATGCCTGAATTTTCGTGAATGCCCTCTAATATCGGTAGTCGCCGCCAAGGACGTGCTGAGAAGTCCACCGCCTCGCCTTCATAAACAAACGTCGGATTGCCGTTGACATCCTGACAGATCGCGACATACATCTCCTCGACCAACTCCATCACATCATCGAGATCGGCATACGCCTGATAGAGTTCCATCAGGGTAAATTCGGGATTGTGCTGTGTGTCGATTCCTTCGTTGCGGAATACGCGCCCGATTTCATACACCTTTTCAATGCCGCCGATAATCAGCCGCTTGAGAGGCAGTTCCAGCGAGATTCGCAACTTGAAATCGTAATCGAGGGCATTATGGTGAGTCGTGAACGGACGCGCCGCTGCCCCGCCCGCAATCAACTGCAAGACGGGCGTTTCCACTTCCAGAAAGCCTTTGCTGTCCAGAAAGCGGCGCATGGCAGACGCCACTTTGCACCGCTTGATCAGCAGATCACGCGATTCAGGATTGACAAGCAAATCGAGATAACGATGCCGATACCGCTCCTCTTTGTCGGTCAAGCCGCTGTAGACGTGACCCTCATCGTCACGCTTACCATAAGGAACCGGACGCAGTGCCTTCGCCAGCAGCACAACTCCTGTGACGTGCAGACTCTTTTCGCCCGTGCGCGTCTCGAATGGAAAGCCTGTGACACCGACAATATCACTGCCATCGAGATCATTGAAACCCTCGAACGCCTCGTCGCCCACATCGTCGCGGCGAATATAGAGTTGAATGCGGTCAGTTTCGTCGCGCACATCGGCGAAGGTCACTTTGCCTTTGGTGCGAAATGAGGTCAGCCGCCCGGCAACGGTATAGCGCAACGCCTGACGCTCTTCCTCGCCAAGTGTCCAATGCGGGGCGTCATATCGCTTGATAACGTTGGCGGTGTGCGTGCGGTCAAAGCGTTCGATGGCGAACGGATCGCGTCCTTGCGCTTGCAATGCCCGCAGTTTTGCGACCCGCTGCGCCCATTGATCGCGCCCATCATGGGCTTCCTCGTGGGTCGTTGGGTCATTGGGGAGTCGGGTCATTGGATCATTGGGCAGTAAAGTGTCCTGTTCCCTGTTCGCTTCCGGCTGGCTCATCGTGTTCTCGTCTCTCCTCTTCCAAAATAAAATGCTGTACTGACACATAAAAAACGACCATTACGGGGGCGTTGTTCGCCATACGCAGAGAAATTTCTTCTCTCGCGTCCCGTAATGGTCGTAAAATCTCAACTCACCTCTCGCAACAGGGAATGAATTCCCCCGTCTGGAAAAAACAAGCGTCTTTCAGACGCACCCTTCCCTGTATGGACTCCCCTCTCCTCCGAACTTGTTCGGGTATCAGGAGAGGGGTTGGGGGTGAGGTAAAGATGCTTGTACTTTCTTGCCGGGTACTTTCAGTACCCGCTGCGAGAGGTGAATTCTCCCAGCAAACTACTTGCGAATGCTGACGACTTCGTATTGCACCATGCCATCGGGAACGCGGATCGACACTTTATCGCCCACTTTTTTCCCCATAATGGCTTGCCCAACGGGCGACTCGTTTGAAAGAAAGTCAACATCGGGGTCTGCCTCGACAGGCGTCACTATCGTACACTCCCAATCTTCATCATCCGACAAATTGATCAATTTGACAATGGAACCCAACCCGACGTAGTCCGTTGGTATCTCATCAGTCTCCATCAACTGCGCGATTTGGAGGACACGGCGCAATTCCGTAATCTGGCTCTCGATTAGTGCCTGTTCGGTTTTGGCGTCCTCATATTCCGCGTTTTCGGTCAAGTCTCCAAACTGCTTGGAATCGCGTATTCGGTCTGATACCTCTCGGCGAGACACATTACGAAGCTGCTCCAGACGCGCCTCTAATTTCTCATGCCCACGCTGTGTCAAAACAATTTCCGGTTCCTGTTGCGACATCCTTCTCGGCTCCCGTCTCTCAAATAGCATTTGGCGTCAAGCGTCAAGGCGATGCGCCATACACGGGGTATTTTACGCACCATTCCCCGTGTTTTGCGCCTGTTCGCTCTCATTTCTTGAAATAAAATTCGACATCTCGATCTTTGAGAGGATCGAGACCGCTTTATTTTCGGTGAACAGGTCAAAAACCGTTGAATATACCCTGAGATATGAACGATTGTCAACGCAAATCGGAAAGTAAAATGGGAAGCCGCCCGCTTCTTGTAGGAGAGCGGGCGGCGTTGCATTGACCGTTTGTCTTTTCGTTCTACGCTTGGTGAGAGATGCGCCGAAAAGTCAGTGTTCCTTATTCCCTATTTCTGTGCCGATTTCGCGCTGCTCCTCTTCGGATTCCAAAGATGCGAAAGCGCGGAGTGTGCCGTCCATCAGATACAGGCGTTTGTCGGCAATGATCAGATTTCCGGCGCGAGGCACGCTCTCTTTCCAAACCTGCTTGCCCTCTTTGACTGTTAGTGCAAGTAGGGCGTGTTTGGTTCCTTTGCGATCCTCTTCCCAAACAGGTTTACGCTCCAGCTCTCTCAACGTGGACACACAGGCGACGATATGATCAGGGGTGGCGACCAAAGATCGCACGACTTGATCCTTGTCCAACGGATAGCTCCAGACAAGTTCGCCCGTCTCCTGATTGAGCGCGATAATTTGCCCGTCTACTTCTCCAATGACGAAGTTACCAACCCTCACAATGCCCGGATTGCGCCAATGCGCCCATGGCTGGCGGGAAGTCGGCTGCGGTACAGGAACGCCCACAAGACCGATTTGGGGACTGAGGTCGTTGAAATCATACCGGACGGCCTCATAGGTTTTGCCATTCTTCGTCACAACGCGCTCGGGGTATGCCTTTGGAATCATCGTCACCACGGATTTTGGTGAGACAATTGTTTTGACATCTTGTGGGTCTGCCGGAATAGGTTTGGTGGGATATGCCCACAATAGCTGCCCGTCCTGCGGCGAAACCGCAAAGATGCCCTGTGTCGCACTCTCCCCGCCAAAACCGGAAACGAGCATTTTCTCTGTCGTGAGGGGAATGCCGAGATTGTTGGTGATGTCCTGATGCCATGCTTGTTGGGCGTGACCAGAAATGACGGCAAGAAAACGGTGGGTCGCGTCTTCGCCAACTACGATTCCGCGTTCGGAATTCACCGGCGGATAGCCCCCAAAGCGTGCCGATGGGCTGATCTCGTTGCTGACCTGTGGCAACGGATGATGGATACGCTGGAATGAAATACGCCTACCCGGATTCCATTGAATGAACAGATCGGATGCGGCGGTTGCAGACAGTGTATCTCCATGCAGAAGCGGAAATCCCAGATACTCCGGGACGTTCAGCAGTCACGGAGGCGAGCCGGCAAACGTCGGCGGAACGGCAGCTACTTCTTGTCCTTCGACATTCTGAAACGGTTCGATGAGGGACAGACGCGGCAAAATACCATTCGCCCCCATAACTGACAGCGGCAGTTCGGTTTGGGGACTGCCGCTGTCAGCATCATACGCCCTTACAACAAAACTGTAGGAGACACTGGACGCTGCCGCACACGAAGTGGCTCCCTCAAGGATGGCTCTTGAGTATGCCTTCTTGAGAAGTTGAAATGTTTCCGGGTTGCTGTAAACCTTTGCAGCATTCATCAAGTCATAGACAAACAAGCGTCCATTTTCTGTAATGGCAGGTCCGACACTATCCGAAAGGGCGAAGTCCAATTTCTCGGTTGTGAGCGGTTTGCTCCAAAGAACTTTGCCCGTTTTGGAGTCGGCGCAAATGAGATGGCGTGTGTTTTTCTCAGACGCGGTGAAATAAATTTTGCCTTTGCGAACGACGGCATGAAAGAGTGGAGAGTGTCCGCTTCGCGCTTTGGTTTTCCACGTCCACGATTCTTTGAGTGGAAATTTCAGGGTGTCACGACTGACGCCGGAGCGTGCGGCGTCATGCCGAAATTGGAGCCAATCGTCCGCGTGTGCCGCCCCACTGTAAAACAGAGCGAGAAGCGAAACTGTCATGAGTTGTCGTTTCATACCGAAGAGCCTCCCTTGCCTTTGTACCAAACTACCAATTAGACCTATTCCCAAGACGAACCAAATGCGGCGAAAAGTTCATCCGCTGAAGAGATTATAGCCCCCTCTACATCTTGCTGTAGAATAGACCTCTTGCAGAAGTCGGGTACAAGAACGTACCCGACTCAAAAACAGGCGTCCTACGGACGAAATCCCTCATTGGGATATTACCTTCTGTATTGGGATTGAGTGCGAAGCACGGCACGGCGGCACGCCCCCAACAGAAGAATTTATTCTGCTGGACTCTTGCAAGAGGTCTAATAAATTTCTCGAACAACGGCAAGCCCAATGCAAAATCGCCCGAAACAGGTCTCTGTTTCGGGCGATTTGTGTTTTTTGCGCGATGTCCCACCCATTAAGAGTGATTAATCATCGCCTCTCCTACCGAGATTGCGCTGAACGATACGGATATCGTTGGAGGTGATACGTCCATCACCATCTACGTCTACCGGACCGCTCAGCACCCGACCCAACTGAGCAGAAACAAGACTGAGGTCTGCGTTGTCGACGACATTGTTGCCATCCACATTACCGTTGATGAACGTGATATTGAGAGCAGGTTGATCTACCTCTCCAACATAGATATCAACGGCTCGTTTTCGCAAGAAGCCGGGAATGGTCACCCGAATATCGAAGGTTCCTGCCAATTCGACAGGGGCAATGATATAACCAGCAGCTGTCAAGCGAATGTTCGAAGTCGCCACCACAGAGTTGCCGGAGATGAATTCAACCTGTGCGGTCAACTGAGATTTGTCGCCGCGATACGAATCGAGATAGGTTTGGATGCGGAGCAAAACCCGTCCCGCACCGACCTCACCGTCCATGATGGGCAATCGCCACATACCACGCCCGAAGGTCGCGATATGCAAATAGCCTGTCTGCGGCATAAAGGTAATGTCGCGCACGTCTACGTTGGGCAAGCCCATGGTGCGGGTAGCGTTGTACCAGTTTTGACCACCGTTTGCTGTGTAGAAGACACCGACATCGGTTCCAACAAAAATCTCCTGACCGTTGTTACGGGGCAGAACTTCAATGGCACTCGTATGAATGTCGGGCAAGCCATTGCTGATATTTGCCCAGTTCCCGCGAGTGACATCGTTGGAGCGATAGACATGACCTGCTCCCGATCCGCCTAAGGTGACGTAGACCTGCCTCGGATTGGTCGCACTGACCTGAATGTCCGTGATGGAGCGATTGGGCAAGCCGTTCACGCGAATGAACCGTCTGCCTCCATCCGACGAATACCAAAAGCGACCATCCAAAGTTCCCGCATAGATATAGCGCGGATCGGAAGGCGCAGCAGCCGTGCCGATGACGTATCCATTCTCTGAAAAACGCTGACGGAATTTCGTCCATCGGAACGTCGTGCTGTCGAACTCATAGAGGAAATTCGTCGCATACATGAACTTTTCGGGGTTGCCCGCGTTGATCGTTCCATTCGCGATAAAGGGATTAATGTCTCCGTTGGTGTAGATCGAGATATTGTAGGCACTTTCCCATGCGAGGGCATTGGGATCGTCGGGACTGTCGGGGTAGCTGAGATTGATGGGATAGAAGTCCGGGTTGTTCTGAATCTGATTGGACGAGTATTGAATACCCGGTCTCAAAAAGTTGATGCCGGTTCCGCCGCCATCGCCACCGGAAACGTCTCCCCAGTTGATGAGGTCTACGCTATATTGCGTGCCGTTGTCTTGGGTTCCGCCAATGGCTTCACTGAAGTTGCGCGGACTAAAACCCGCGTCATAGAACTGTGCAATGTCCAAACCATTGTTGGGAAGAACTTCGTCAAACACACTATATCTTCGTCTCGGACCCCATGGGTTCGGAACGGGGGGAGGAGCAGGCATCGGCTGCGCTGTGTGGAACGGATTGATTGCCTGAGCGATCAGATTCAGTTTGCGAACGCCGCCATCGCTGCCCATAAGCAACTCATTGCGATTGAATGGACTGACAGTGATGCTATGCTGATCGACATGATGAGTGGGAACAAACTGCCACAATGCGCCGCTGTCAACCGAGACCCAGACCTCGATCAAGCCAATGTAAATCACATCTTGAGCGACAGGGTAAGGACCGAGCGGCGGCGTTGCAGTCGGCAAACCCGGATCGATGACGGTGGCAGATGTCGTTCCAATATAGAAATTGTACGATTTCTGATCCCATACAGCCCGCCCGCCAACATTGCCTCGCGGGGAATCTCCCAATGCAGTAAAGGCGATAGTGCCATCCACATTGTCAATCGGCGGCTCCCCTTTGGAAATCGTGCCGTCTGCACCGCCCGCACCACCATGCATGACATAGAGAGTTCTCTGTTTGCGGCGCGAACCGAGTTTGGAGGTCGCCACATCGAAGCGTCCCACACCTGTCGGCGCACCCGGCATGACTGTCCAAGTCTGTCCATCGTCCTCCGAGAAGTAGATGCCGACATTGTCAATACTAATGTACAATGTGCTGAAACCGGAGTTGAAGGTGATATTGCTGACACCGGTTGGGTCGGGACCAGCAGTCGCGGCAGTCGCGATTGTCGCCAATTGTACTGCCGTCAGTGTTTGCGTCCATGTTTCGCCTTCGTCAATGGAACGGAGGAGACCGTTTCTTCCTGCTGTAGCGAAAACAATGTTGGGCTGGATGGGATGGGGCATGATGCGGCGAATGGAGGCAGTGCCGAACTCCACCTTGCCGTAATTTTTCCACGTCTGCCCTCGATCAGTGGATTTAAGAATACCGAATCCAGGACCGTTGCCGCCGTGGTAGTCACCAGTTCCCGCAAACAAAACATCGGGATCAAAGGGGCTGACTTCGATGCAGCTAAACGAGAGGCTGAACTCTTTGTCCGAGAGTGGCTGCCACGACTGCCCATTATCTTCTGTGCGCCAAATGCCCCCTTTGGGAGTGGCGGCATAGAGGGTGTTGCCGGTAAAGTCGAAGGGATCATAGGCGAGACCACCAACGCGCCAGCTCACTGAGCCGCCGTTGTAGCCTCCCGGTCCCATCGGCTCCCAGCGCAATGATGAGGTCTGCTCGTCGAGATCGGTGATGATGGGGGTTTCGTCATTATTAGGAGGATTTACCGCGTTGGTCTGAAGACTATTTTGGGGTGGGGGATTTTTTTTCCTCGCATTGGCACGACGGGCTTGTCCAGCAAGTGGGACTGCCGCGTTTGGCATTCTGTCGCGTTGTTCTGCCGCACGGATAAATGTCTTGGGATCAAGCCGATCAAAAGGATAAGCGCGTTGCTGTAAGTAATGGAGCTGCGCCCCTGCCCACCCTGTTCCGGGAATTTTCTTTTGTTCGACGGTTACCGTTTCCATTTTCCCATCGGAAGAGGGCTTGAATGCTTGGACGGTTTTCTGCGATGTTGTTGGGTCTTTATGGCGATATTTCGCTATTGCACGCAAACGTGTCAATCGTTTGTTCACGGAGGCGACGGAAAGCGGGTCAAATGAAGCCGCCTCTTTACGTTGCTGTACTTCAAGAATGGTTCCTGACGGCGCGAGAGGTACGCGCTGTTGGGCGACGGTGGGGAGGGCTGTGATCGTCAAGACTGCCAAAGCGAATCCATGACGAACTGTCCTTCTCCGAGAAACTGGTAGTTGCATTTAGGCTGTTCCTTCCTGATAACTTAGGGCGGCAGGGAAGCGACCTGATAAGTGCGATGTATCGCGCACTCCTGATGATATGAGAGCGTATCGGGCGAGCGGAGGCTGTATAGCGTCTCTGTAAAAGTTTCGGTATTTTGGGACAGACACCGCATCTTCACTTTGGGGGAAGTTTGAGAATTTCATAATTGATCGCTCTATTGTCCAAACCCTACACAGTATACCCAATTCTTTTTTTATTCGCGAGATTCCTGTATCAGATAGATTTTTTTTTCCGAATAGACCTCTTGCATAAGTTCAGCGAAATGAATTTCTCGTGCAGGTCTCGTTCCGCCGTGCCGTGCTTCGCA
>CAZPZP010000124.1:0-8524 GCA_964591025.1 uncultured Chthonomonadaceae bacterium | reverse complement strand
TTAGTCTAAACGTGAACTGCTTGTTTGGCAAGAGTCGGGTAGAGATCATGCACCCGCCTGAAAAACAGACGTCCTGCGGACGAACCCGCAGGAAGTCTCTACCTCTGCATTGGGATTCGAGTGCGAAGCACAGCACGGCAGAACGAGACCTGCACGAGAAATTCATTTCGCCGTACTCTTGCAAGAGGTCTAATAAGTAAATTCTATGCTCGGCAAATGACTACTTGCCGAGAGTTTTCTCCAGCCACGTGACCGCTTGTGCGGCGTCTTTAGGCGGTAGAATATGCCCTGCATCTGCCCAAATCACTTCTTTCGGCTTCTGAGCGGCGTCTATGAGGCGTTTTGCGGCGGCTTCCGGCATCGTCGTATCTTTTATGCCGTTGATAAATAAAACAGGACGCGGCGCAATATGCCCTACAAAGAGACTGGATGCAACAGAATAGACCGTGGAGCGTGCTATCGCGGGCAGCGTCGCCGCCATAGGCAGGATCGGATCGCCTCCCACACAAAACGCCGATGCTTTGACACGATCATCAACGGCGGCAAAAATCGATCCCATCATGGAACCCATGCTATAGCCGATCAAACCGAGTTTTTGCGTGTTGATGTCTTTGCGCGTTTCGAGATAATCAATACCGCGCCGCCAATCCTTGATTCCCTCAGTGACCGTGGAGACGAACTGCATCTGAAAACGCGCTTGGTCGTTCTTTTTGCCATCGTCCTGCGGTTTGCGTTCGCCATGAAAAGGAGCGTCCAAAGCCAAAACGGCGTAGCCCTTCTTGACCAGTTCATTGCCGAAGGTGCGCGTCATATCCTCTTTATTGCTGCCCATGCCGTGCAGCAACAAGACACACGGGACTTTTCCATCGCCTTTCGGACGCCAAAATAAGCCCGGAACAGATTTGCCGTTTGTACCTGTGAACGTCAGATGCAACGCCGTAAATCCCGATTCGGCTTGCGGCTTTTCTTTTACGTTCAGCGGTTTTTTCGCGTTATAATCGTACGTTTTCGCTAATTTACTGAATGGCGGCGGTGTGGCGTTTTCCTGCCCGAATGCTATGCCGATACTGCCCATAATCAGCGCAACAATTGCCGATTTGATTTTCATCGATGCTTCTTTCTTTATCTATTGGGGGTTCTTGGCGGTTTTTGCGGGAGATTTGCCCTCATTGATCAATGTCAGCAAACTCTCAACCATCCGTTCGCCCATTTTTTCGCCTGCGGAGACGCTCGATTCATAGGCGTAGAGTTCCAAGCCGAAATCTTCCGGTGTCAGAATGTAACCAAGTTCGTCATTCGTCAGTCCAAACAGAAATTTGTGTTCACCCAACATCTTTCGCTTGAGATAAAAGCCGATATTGGGCAGAACTTCTCCCGGCAAGGTCAGAATTTCGGCGGAACCAAGAGTAATCCGACTGACTTCCGTTACGATATTTCCTTTTACGAGAATATCTTTGGGGAAAACGCCGAGTTTGATCAAGGCTAAGAAATTCGGGTTCTCCAGCGGAACCTCGAAGATTTTGCGTTGCAGCTTGAGAGGCGTATCGGTGATCGTTTCGGCGGCGGCAAGAACTTCCAGAACACGCTGACCGAAACTGCGCCCGATCTCTTCCGCCGCCTTCCAATTTGCGCCTTTGTCCGTCGGCTTCTCCTCATAATCGGCGGTCACCATGCCGCCGAGTGCGCCGTTAAGATAGAGGCACGGCACGGCGGTTTTTGCTTCGACAGTTTCATAGAGCCAGTGCGGAAAATCGGCGGTGATTTGCCGATTATTAAGAATTTCGGGGTGGCACGCATAATTGACAAGGGTGGCTATCGGCTTGCCCGTTTTGGGATTGACCGCCTGAATGACACCAAGTTCTTTGTCCACAATCTTGGGAATACGAATGTTTTTCGAGATGCGCGGAACGTCTTTGGTGGTCGCGATTTTGAGGTTAGCAGGTTCCAGTTTCGGCGTCGTCTCGTCAATAAGTCGGGCGATTTTCTCCCGTACAGACGCAAGCCATGCCTGATCGACGCCGCTTGTACGAAAATCGGGTCCCCATTGCCCCATTGTGTCGGGCGCGGAATGGACATGAGTCGCGGCGATATAGATATTCTCCGGCAGAACCGACTTCACCAGCGTTTTGATCTTCTCGACATGAAAGCGCGGCACGCCAATCAAGTCACAGGAGACAAATGCCACGCGGGTTTTGCCCTGCTCCAATACAATGCAGCGTGCCATGATCTGGTCGTGGACGCCCGTACTTTTGCGATTGGAGCCATAACCCGCGATGTAGACCGGCGTTTCGGGCGTGATGTCCACTTTGCCCGCCGCCGCTTTGAGGGTTGAAAGTTGGGAATGAGCAGTGAGAGACATTGTGAATAGGGCGAGTGCCTCAGCAAGAAGTAAAGAGAGTTTGGCAGTGATCATCAGAAATCCTCTGTTCGTGTAAAGTAGAGGGTCTCTATTCGCTCTAACACGTGCAAATTCCTTGTTGGGTGTGAAATATGCCCCCTTACGGCTGTGGATTTCCACAGTGTAATCTCTTGATAAATGCCGTATAATGCCGTATAATGAAAAAGGACGCTCCTGCCAGCAGTCAAGGCAACAGAGCATGGAGAAGCAATACCCCAGCGAGGGGCAGGGAGGAGGGTTCGCGCATGACAACGCCCTATAAAGTCTGTCCGCATTGTCACAATCCAGCACATCTTTCAGCAAATCAATGCATTCAGTGCGGGCATCGCTATCGCACGCCTTTTATCCCGCGCCACGACCAAACTCAAGCCTACAATGTCCCTTCTGCAATAGACGCTCCCGTTTCCGCTCATCTGACGGTGGTTCGCGATGAGCCGTCAAATCCGTTTTTGATCGCGTTTATGTGGTTGTTCGTAGTAAGTGGTGTTGTGTTCTGGCTTCCCTTGCGAAATGCTGCCATCGCCGCTAATATCGGAGCCATCATTATCGCCGTTATCCTTGCCGTTTCGCCTTCGCCAACAAATCGAAGCAGCGGTTGGATCATGCTCGGCTTACAATCCGTTCTCATTGTTCTGGTTTTGGGCGGCATCCTGCGAATCTGAAATCAATCGTGGAAGTTATCCACTTCGTGCTGCATAGACCACCTGTGCCGTTGAAAGAACTTCCTTGCGAAAAATCGGGTTTCGGCTCTCCTCTATCGAAGAGCGCAGAAGCCAATCTACTTTTCGACCTGAAAACGATTCCATTTCGTCTACTTCCGGCAATTGCATCCACGGCAGAAATTTGTTGTCCGGCGCGTAGGTAACCAAAAAATCCACATCGGATTCGGGCGTGAGTTCACCGCGAACAGCGGAACCGAACGACGCCAATTCGACGATTTGGTAGCGCGTACAAAAATCCGCATATACCTCAAACAAAACCCCGATAGTTAGGCGAGAGTTCAGTTAAAGCTGCGTGGCGGCAGAGATCGCCAACACAGCCGGAACCCCGCGCCGATCCGCCCCATACATAACATCAACGCTCTTGATTTCTACTTCAGGACGCGGATTGTCCCATTGCTTGACCCACGCCGCCGCACTCAATTCGCTTCCCGCGAACGGTTTGCTCCATGCTAAGTTCGCGCCCGGCAAAGGCTGAGGAGTTTTCTGCCGAAAGTCGTCAATATCAATTTCGGCATAAATCGGAATGGCGGCGGTTTGCCCATCAGCATAAGTCACCACATAACGGAGCATCTCATACTTTTTCTTGTCGCGCAGTTCGTCGTTGTTGCGGCGAGAGTCCATGCGTGCCGTATGCAAGAAGAACAGCGCGTCGGCTTTGCGATTGACAGGAATCCCCTTGACCTCTTGCGCCAGATTATTGGGAATGCCGTCGCCACTTAACATAATCGCCGTCGGAACAGGGCTTGTCAGGAAAGAGAATATCTCAAACAGCACGCCCCCAAACATCTGCTTTCCCGTCGGCAAATCCTTGAATGTCATTGCCTTGTCGCCAAACCAGCCGCGTTCATCGCGATATTGATTCGCAAATTTCGAGATGTCAACGGGCGTAAAGTTGAGTTTTGTGCCGACAATAACGCTTGCTCCGCCGGAAAACGGCGCATTGAGATTTCGCAAAATCGCCGCGAAAATCGTTTTCTTTTTCTCTCGGTTGACCGGAACCGATTCGGTGTCCTTGAACAGCAGATTGCAGAGAATGATGCCGCCGTTATTGCGCGGATAGTCTATCAACCCGCCGACATTGATCAAGGGACGCACACGCTGGGCGAAATCTGCCGGACGTTTGGCAAAAAGGCGGATATTGTCCAAACCTGTCACCGCATTTTTGCCCGGAATCTTGATCCAATCTGCAAGACGCAGGATCAAATTCGTGCCGGAAATCGGCTTGTCGAAGGTAAAGAGTTGTGGATCGTTATTGGGTTGTGTTTTGACGCCAGCAGCCTGTTCCGCCTTGCCGTCGAAGATCAGTTCTGCTTTCGTCACAGGATAATAGAACGTATTGCCGATCCACTCCATCCCGACGATCTCCTGCGGCTTCGGGAATCCCAACTTGAAACCGAACGGCGGGTTGTTCGGCGCGGGAACATTCACGATATATTTCCAGCCGTCCGCCGATACGAACCCATTGGTCATCATTTGTGCAAATTCGTTCTCGAACTGAGCGAACGGCGCGACATCGTCCAAATCCACGACAGAGCTGAAAATATCGGAGGCGACGTATTCATCGCTCGTCCATGGGAAAATCCGCTCGCCCGACAACATGACAATATCGCCGAGCGAAAGCCCCGCCGTGAGAGGACTTTTGGCACGCGGAAACGTCACGCGCTCCCGCCGAAACGGGCGAAGCATATGATCAAATCCTACCAGTTTGTTGTAATCGCTCAAGCCTTCCGGCGTCAAACCGTGCAGAATCAAATAGCCGCCCGACTGCGTATAGGCGTCCACTTTGGCAGACTCTGCCGCGAGCGTTTTCAGATTGGCAGGTGTCGCAGAGACAATCGCCAGACGCTTGCCCGTGCCACTCAAAACGCCGATGAGATCGTTCGCCCTCTCATATTGCAGTCCGATGGCGTCAAGGGTTTTGCTGAGCGTCGAACCGTTGTCGGTAAACATACGCACAGGACGCAGTTCGAGTTTGTAGCCCAAGCCATAGCGCACGCCGTTTGCCAATAATTGCTGTGCGACGGCGTTGCTGTTCAGATTTTCGCCGACGGTCAGTTGACAGACGATCAGCACGCCCTTACCGACGGGTATCTCCGTCAGTGCCGAATTGCGAAGGCGGTTGTCACATTGCACCAGCGACTTCGCGCCGCGTGTCGGCTTGAAATAGGCGTTTTTATAGATCAGAACATTTTCGCCCCAAGTGAAGAAATCTTTTTGCTTGAGTCCGGCAAGCATCGGATGCGCCAAATCTTCGCCCCACGCGATTCGTCCCTGCGCCGCACTCGGTTCCATTTCCGCCGGAATTGCCCCATATTTGAGTGGAAAAGTCTGCTCCAGCACCAAAACTGCACGCCCCTCGGACGCCCACGCCGCCAGTTTCGAGGAAGACGCAGACCGCTCGTCGAGTGCGTCCTGCCCGACGATAAGAAGTTTGGCGTTTTCCGGCAGGGTTTCGAGACTGTTGAGCGTGCGATAATTCAGATTATGAGATTTCAGGTAACCGCCAAGTGTGCCTTTGGGATCATAAACGGCAATCTCGCTATTCACGTCCTGTGCTGTAGAAGCCAGTACCGTGCCGAAATTGCCCTGTAGTTTTTGCGGCAAAATGGAAACGGCTTTGGTATCGCGGAAAATCTCTTTGTCATTTTGCGTCAGCGTCAGAATCAATTCGCCTTCGGTGCGTTGGGCGACGGCAGGCAGTTCCATGGTCTCATTAAATTTGAGATTTTTGCCCGCTTCGACCTTTTCAATCCGCGTCGTTTCCCACACCGATTTTCCAGCGACATTAAGTTTCGCGGTAAATGTGGCATCGGCAGTTGTGCGTGTATCGTTGAAAATCCCAAACGTGCGCTTGACGTTCTGTCCGCTTGCGAATGTCCAATCCCATTGGCGGCAGAAGACTGCCAGCGGTGCATTGGATTGGTATTGATTGACTGCGGACTCTTGACCCAGCCAGAAATGCCATGCGCCGTATTCCGCCCAGCGATAGCCCTCCGTCAGCATTCGGTAGATCGTTCCGGCGGCAGAGTGAGCATAGGTTTTGCCCAGAAAAACCTCTTCGCCGCCAAAAATGGAGTAGTCTGCGGGATTGATGCCTGTCGCGAAATAGTCTTCGCCCAAGAAGCGCGGGCGTTTCTGATCCCAAATCCAACGCCCGCGACTGCCGCCTTCGACGTTGGGCGCATACGCCAAATCGGGATAGCGCGTATCGTTGGGATCGAAAACATAATGGTTGCCATGAATCGGCATGGCATTGTCTTTGTTCGCTCCGCCGCCATCGGTCATCGTGAGGCGCGTCGAGTCAAGATTGCGAACGGCATCGGAAACTTTCAGAACTTCCTTCTCGAAAATGTCCATCTTGTCGCCGTAAAGGTTGATACAGTTGATGAACAGCCACTCGTTTTCCAGCGACCACATTCCAATTGAGGGATGATTGCGTTCGCCTTTGATCTGTGCCAGCATCTGATCGCGCCAGTTGATCATCAAGTCCATTTTGATTTCGGACTTGTAGAGTTCGCGCAATGCCGGATCGTTTTCGACTGCCATATTGCCGATGGCTTGCCCGTCCAGCATTCCCGAACGCCGCACGACGACTCCGTTTTTATCGAAGAAATCAAGTGCCTGTTCCGGCGGCAGATTCTGCCAGTTGACGCCCCAAAACCGCATCATTTTCTGATTGGATTGACGATAAAACGCGAGCCAATCCTGCGGATTTTCTGCCGTGTGGATGTCCGCCCAACCGTGCCAGATGACCCCGTTAAGCGTGAAATCCTTGCCGAGATTGCCCCATTCGCGGAAGCCGAATGTCGTCTCTTGAACGTCAATGGGTTTGCCGCCGACCTTGACCGTTGTTCGCAATTTGTAAAGATGAGGGCGATCCGACCACCAGAGCATCGGATTCTCCCAACTGCCTCCCGTATTGAAATTCTGCTCAGTGTTCGCCACAAGCGTGAACTTTTGTGCCGGAAATGCCTTCTCGACGGCTCCGGTTTTCGCATTGACCGCCTCACAGACGAATTCGCCGGACATCTGAGACTTTGACGGATTGGACAGCATAATTTCGAGGGCGAGCGACTTTTTGGCGACGGACGGCTTGCAGAACACATCGGCGACCTTGACCGCTCCGGCACTGACGAACGTCGGCGTCACCAAGATTCCCGATTGTGCATGATTCCAGATAGGATATGCCATCTCCTGAAACCCTTCGCCCAATAATCGAACGGGATAATTGAACGTCCGGCGCAGTTTCATCGGGTCTTTGGGATTGTGCGAGCGGGCATACCACGCATCGCGAATTCCGACAATGATCTCGTTATCGGTTCCGGGCTTAATGCCTTTGGTGACATCAATATCGAACTTCGCGAAGGGATTTTTGTTGAAGCCGCACAAAATGCCGTTGACATAAACTGTCGTATTGAGATTGTTCTGCGGGAAAACAAGATGATAGGAGCGGGATTCAGCCATTTTAGGCACGCTGATTCGGGTGCGATACCAAACGCGGTGCGCCATCTTCATATCGGGGCGAGCGACGTTCTTATCCGATGGAACGGCAATTGCCTTCCAAACCGCGTTGGTCGGCAGACCTTTCATGGGCGCGGCGACTTCAAGCGGCAATTGCTCATCGCCACGCGCTATTTCCCAAACGCCATTGAGAGCGATTTTACTGCGATTTGCGCCTTTGGATTCGGGCAGTGTGTAGACCTTTGCGGATGCCTGTTTGTCTGCGGCAGTACGACCGTCCGTGCCGGGTTTATAGCCGCCATTCGGCGCAAATGGGATTGGCGAAACAACCAGCGCGTCACAGGCGAACAGTGTCCGCTCCCATTTGCCTTCTTTGTTTTTGCGGCGCGGAATTTTGATTTCGAGTGTATGAGTTCCGGGCGCGAGTTTCTCGGTTCCCATTTTGAGCCAAGCGACTTCTGTCCATTCGGCAAGTTCCATGAGGTCAGCCGTGAGCATCTCCGGCAGGACAGTTTTCCAAGCCCCGTTATCCAGACGCCACGAGAACGGGGAACGTGCAAACTCATAACCGATCCGACTCCAAACCTGATAATTCGCGGCTTGGGGCGCGTTTAATTTCCATTTCAGCGTGACGCCATCGGCAGGGTGATCCGTCTCGACTTTATTTTCGTCTATTGCGACTTGCAGCCACTTCTTGCCGGAAAGAAACTCAGTCTGTCCCCAATCGGCGACGTTCGGCTTGACATTAATGACGGCACTTTCGCCTTCGAGCCAAACGACCCCGTTCTTCTGCGCCGACGCAGAAACCGAAGCGAGCAAAGCAAAAAGTGTGCCGATAACAGCAATTTTGTGGGACAAGACCATCGAAAACTTTCTCCTGACTAACACGGGTTACTTTCAGAGTATACCTTGCCCCGAAATGAAAGCAGGTGATTTCCTCTTC
>CAZPZP010000123.1:0-8557 GCA_964591025.1 uncultured Chthonomonadaceae bacterium | reverse complement strand
TCTTTAACTTCTGCGGCATTGGCACGCTGCGTATTGCGTCCCTCCGCCCCTTCATGGCGCATAATCGCAACGAACCGCCCAACAATATCTTTATGCGGAAGCGTTCCCCAAAATCGTCCGTCTTCGCTGTTATTACGGTTGTCTCCGAGAACAAAAACTTCGCCTTCGGGAATCTTGAGCGGCTCGTCACTTCCATAGAGGAAGGCAGCTCGATTGTTTAGGTCTTCAGGAACAGTGGGATAGGGTTCGCTGACTTTCTCGCCATTGATGAAAAGCGTATTGTTCTTGTATTGCACCGTTTCGCCTGCAAGCCCCACGACCCGTTTAATCAAAATCTCCGGTCTGGGAGGTTTTGCGGGGTCAACAGGTTCAGGAAGCATTCCTAACTCCTCATCCATTTTTGCACGCCGCTCAGGAGAAAATTTGAACAAAACAACATCCCCGCGAGCGGGCATTCGCCCCAAAGGAAACGCAGCCCATCCTCGCATTGTCAGAGTTGTATCGCCTTTTTTCAAGAGCGGTTCCATCGACTCGGACGGAATAAAATGGAAGGTGAAGCCTACCAAAAACAAAATTAAAAACAGCGCGAACGGCAGCGTGATCCATTTGCGGAATCGTTTTCGGAAAAGTTGTTTGCGCTCATTGGGCGTCATTTGTGCAAGGTCATGTTGTGCCATTTATTTTCTTACTCCCGGCTTGGGTCGTTGGGTCGTTGGGCAATTGGGTCATTGGGCAATTCAACACCCGTAGCGTTATTTGCATTGTGAGTGCGACGCACGGCACGGCGGGACGCCCCCAGCGGAGGAATTCATTCCGCCGTGTCTGCATTGCCCAATAACCCAATGACCCAACGACCTATTTGCTATGCCTCGGATTCCATACTTCGGACGAATTCCGCAAAAAAATAGTTGCTGTCCGTCGGTCCCGGCGAGGCTTCGGGATGATACTGAATGGTGAAAATCGGCAGTGTTTTGTGCCGCAAGCCTTCGACGGTTCCATCGTTAAGATTGAGATGCGCGACTTCCATGCCATCGCGCAGTCCGTCGGGGTCTACCGCGTAGCCATGATTCTGAGACGTAATAACCACGCGCCCGGTTTGCAAATCTTTGACGGGATGATTGCTGCCTCGATGCCCGAATTTCAACTTGAATGTTTTGCTGCCGAACGCCTGCCCGATGATCTGATTGCCCAAGCAGACGCCCATAATCGGCTTGCGCCCCGCCAATTCGCGTACCGTGTTGACTACGTAATCCAGTGTTTCGGGGTCGCCGGGACCGGGGGAAAGCATAATGCCGTCCGGGTTGGCACGCAGGATTTCCTTCGCGGCAGTTGTACACGGATAGACCGTTGTTTCACAGCCGAGTTCGGCGAGACTCCTCAAGATATTGTACTTGACTCCGCAATCCAAGAGTGCCACACGGAATTTTGTTTCTGTGTCCGCGCTCTCATCTGAGGCGAGCAGTTCCGGTCTATTGCCGCCGACACGCCAGCGGTACGGGGCTTCGGTTGTCACCTTCCGCGCAAAATCTACTCCCGCGTAGCCGCCGCTTGCCTTTAATCTTTCGAGGGCTTGTTCTGGTGTCTCGTCGGTTGTAATCGTGCCGCGCATAACCCCGCGCACCCGCAACGCCCGCGTCAAGGCGCGAGTATCCACGCCTTCGATGCCGACAATGCCGCGCTCCGCCAGAAAGTGGTGGAGGCTTTGCGCTGATCGCCAATTGCTCGGAACTGCCGCCGCTTCCCGCACCACGAATCCTTCCACCTGTACGCGCCGACTCTCGAAATCGTCTGCGTTGATCCCGTAATTGCCGATCAGTGGATAGGTCAGCATGACGATCTGCCCCGCATACGAAGGGTCTGTCAAAATCTCCTGATAGCCGGTCATTCCTGTATTAAAAACGACTTCGCCAAGTGTGCGCCCTTCGGCTCCGAGTGAAACGCCCTCGAACGCTGTGCCGTCTTCCAAAATCAAAATCGCTTTTCTCAAAAACCTATCCTTTAGTCCAACTAGTCCAACTGTTCCGCACCATACAAACACTCGCCGCCTATAAACGTCGCCCTCACCTGAATCCGTTCCCATTCGTCGGCGGGCGTTGTGGTGGGATCGGCGGACAGCAGAACGAAATCCGCCCACTTTCCGATCTCCAATGTGCCGCGATCCTGCTCGGTTCGGGTCGCATACGCCGGAGCCGCCGTGTAGTTGTAAACAGCGGTTTCAGACGACACGCATTCGAGCGGATTCAGGATGCGTCCCTTCGGCGTTTTGCGCTCGATTGCCGCCCGAATTCCATCGAGCGGTGCGCCGGGAACCACGGGGCAATCCGAACTGAACGCCTGTGCGACATCTTGCGCGTCGAGAGTGGCATACGGCGACAATCGAAACGCCCGCTCTTCGCCGAGAGCGTCAATATAGGCGTCGCCCAAACCCGAAATAAACTCCGGCTGTCCGATGCTCCAAACATTCTGCCGCCGCATTCGGTTGATCAGGTCGGGACTGAGCAGCATGGCGTGTTCGATGCGATGGTCGGGGCGAAACCGCGATTGAACTCGCTGGGCGTCGGCATAGCACGCCAAAACCGTGTCAATCGCCTTGTCTCCAATGGCATGAGTCGCGATTTGCCAGCCCGTCGTATGTGCCTTGACGATGAGATCGTGCAGTTCTTCGGGTGCGTGAATGGGAATTCCATAATTCTCCGGCATTCCGCTAAACGGTTCACTGAGCCAGCAGGTGCGCGTCGTGATCGCCCCATCGGAGAAGAGTTTCGCTTGCCCGACATGAAGCCGATGCCCATTCGTCGCGTATGCAGACAGCGAAAAATCCTGCGGACGCGGCAGAGTTTGCCCTGCTTGCTTGACAATCTCCGCCCAACTCATCATGAGATTCGTTCGCACAGTCAAGCCGTTCTGCGCCGATGCCATGCCGTATGCCGGAATATCGGCGGGCATGGTATTCGCATCCGTCGCACTGGTAATTCCGCGCTCTAAAAGATAACCGTTTGCCCGTCCCAACGCTGTGATAGCGTCGGATTGTGTAACTTCGGGCAGAATTTTGTCTAAATTGCTCCAACTCGCGGTTTCCAATAAAACGCCGTTCGGTTCGCCATTCTCATCATGGACAATCTCTCCGCCAACGGGATTTGCGGCATCTTTTGTAATTCCCAGCAGCTCCAACGCCCGCGAATTGACCACCGCCGCGTGTCCCGATGTATGCACCACCCGCACCGGAATATCGTTCGCCACTTTGTCCAGATCGTGCCGCGTGATGTGCGCTCCGCCGGGCAGTTTGTTCTGATCATAGCGGTTGCCTTGCAAACAAGTCAGGTTCGGCTCTTCGGTGCGGCGTTGGCGCAGCAGGGCAATAATATCGGCGGCGTTTTTGACGGGCGGAGACGCTAAATTGACGTGTCCGAGATTGATCCCAAGCCACAAAATATGCAGGTGGCAGTCGAAAAAACCGGGCAGAAGTGTGCGCCCATTGAGATTGACGGTGCGGGTTTCGGCGTCGGCAAGGTTCTGCACATCCGACTGCCGCCCAATCGCCACAATGCGCCCATCAAGCCCAACAGCAATCGCTTCTGCTGTCGGCATTTCAGGGTTCATCGTCAATATGCGCCCATTAGTTATCAGGAGAGTTACGTTTGTCATGTTCGTTCTGTTCTGTACGAGCAGGGCGTCTCTGCCGCTTGATATGCACCTCGAAATGCACTTCTTCCCACTGAAAATCTGCCGACGAGTGAGTATCCCAAAATTCGCCCAACGCAATGTAGTAGGCGACATCTTCAGCGGAAAGCATTTGGTTAGGTTCATCTTGCATTGTATTTATTCGTATCGGTTACAGTGGAATTTGTTCCACCGCGTCAGATGAGTGTCAGAGTGTAATCACTTTGCCGCCAACAACCGTAAACGCCGCTTTGCCCTGAACCTTCATCCCATGAAACGGAGTGTTTTGCGATTTGGACTGAACGGCGTTGCGGTCAATCGTCCACTCGTGTTCCAAGTCGAGAACCGTAATATCTGCTAACGCGCCGGACTTCAAGGTTCCCGCATCGTTCGGCAATTTCAGGACACGCGCCGCCTCAAAGGTCATTTTGGCGATGGCTTGCGCGAACGTCAAAATGCCCGTTTTGACGAGCGTGGTATAGACCAGCGGAAACGACGTTTCCAGCCCCAAAATCCCGAACGGCGCGGCATCGAACTCAACTTCTTTCTCGTACCCGGCGTGCGGCGCGTGATCCGTCACGATGCAGTCGATCGTGCCGTCTGCCAAACCCTGCTTGATCGCCTCACAGTCTTCGGCTGTGCGGAGCGGCGGATTCATTTTGGCGTCGGTGTTATAGCCGTGACACGCCTCATCCGTTAAAACCCAATGGTGAGCGCACGCCTCGCCCGTCACAGGAATCCCTTGGGCTTTGGCACGGCGCAAGAGTTCGACGGTTTCGGCAGTCGAGATATGAAGCAGATGCAGTCGGCATCCCGTCAACTGAGCCAGCAGGATATTTCGTGCGACTGCAATATCTTCCGCCACTCGCGGCATTCCGGCAATTCCCATGACTGTCGCGGTATAGCCTTCGTTCATTGCGCCCTTGTCCGTCAGACGTTTGTCCTCGTTGTGCGTCATAAAGACGAGGTTGAGCATTCGGCAGTATTCCATGACAGAGCGCACCGTATCGGCGTTTTGCAACGGAAACGCATCGTCGGAAATCGCGCACGCTCCTGCCGCTTGGAGTTCCGCCATCTCCGTCAGGTGGTCGCCCTGCATAGCGCGGGTTGCCGCCCCAATGGGATGGACGCGGGCAGAACCGACCTGCTCCGTTCGCTCCAAAATCTGGCGCACGACGGCGGCAGTATCTATCGCGGGATTAGTGTTCGGCATACAGCAGACTCGCGTGAAGCCTCCGGCGGCGGCGGCGCGTGTCCCGCTTTCGATGTCCTCTTTGTACTCGAAGCCGGGTTCGCGCAGGTGGACATGAATATCAATCAAGCCCGGCACAACGACCTTGCCGCGCACATCGATCTTCTCGGCTCCATTCGCCGCCTCACCCGGACTCGTGATCGCGACAATCCGATCTCCTTCGATCAGCACATCGGCGTCACGATCTATATTTTGCGACGGATCGACGACCCGCCCGCCTGTCAAAATTTTCCTCACGTTTGCGCCCTCATCTCCTAAAACAATCCCCATTCCCGTGCAATTTGTATTACAGTCAACTGCGGATTTTGCCAGAGCCATTCAGTTTTGATCCAAAAGCCGTCAATTGTCGGGCAATGGTAAATTCCCTTTGCATCCGTAACTTCGCGCTGAAAGACGCCAGTGCCGTCACGGACATAAAATTCCTGACTTTCACGCTTCGGGTCAAGAATCCAGTATTCCCGTACTCCTGCTTGCTGGTACTCTCGAAATTTTTCCACTTTGTCTATGCGGCGCGTTTTCGGGCTCAAAACTTCCACGATGAGATCAGGCGCACCGTCCAAATGAGCATCCAGCACTCGGGTTATATTAATCTGTGCGATGAACATGATATCCGGCGAGCGTCCGGGCAGATTGTAACCTAACTTCACATTATACGGCTCACAGGCGACAATTCCGAGATTCTTGACCGCGACATACTCTCTCATTATAGCGTAGAGAAAACCACGAACCGATTCGTGCATAAATGTCACCGCCGCCATTTTAACGATCCTTCCATTGACCCATTCTAATCGTTCGCCATTGGAGTAAATCCGCAAAAACTCATCATAAGAAATGTGCGTCTTCGGGTTATCTGTTTTCTCTAATTCGGGTGTCTTGCTCAGAGCCATCGTATTTGCTCCTTGTTACCACTTATCGTGACATGAGATTCTTACGGGTCATATCCAACGCTTTGGTGCGTGCCTCGGTTAAGGATGCCATCGCCCCGGAAACCAGCATGGGTTCGGCAGAACCGCCTTCCATCTCCGAACCGAAAAACTCACTTTCGGCATCTCGAAATTTGAGCCAAGCGATTTGCGCCTTTTTGAGTTTGGCTTGCCGCGCTTTCGGCAGTTCCGCCATAAGCCGCTTATAGGAAGCGTTGAGTTTGGCATCGGCTCTTTTGTAATCGGCGGCGGCTTGGCGATTCATCTCTTGCTGTGTCTGCTTGCCCAATGTCGGCAATGCCAGCCCGCACAGCATCACCCCTGCCAATATCAACGAGATTTTTGCTCGCTTCATTTGCGTTTATTCCTTCTATGGAATCTGTCCCAATTCGCGGGCGACATTATATTCATTTGGCAGTGGATTTTGCCAGAACCATTCGGGTTTGAGCCAGAACCCCTCAATAATCGTGCATTGATAAATTTCGTTGCCTCCGACCAGAACACGCTCAAACTTGCCCTGATCATTCCGCACGTAGAATTCAATTTTTTTGTTATGCGGATCGATAATCCAGTATTCCAAAACTCCTGCTTGCTCGTATTCGCGGAGTTTTGTCACTCTGTCTCGTCTGCGCGAATCGGGACTGATGATCTCAATCGCCAGATCAGGACAGCCATCAAAAAAATTTCCACTCATGCGTGAGAGTGTCGCGGTTCGATTGAAGGCAATGTCGGGGCAGCGTGCCGGAAGGTGATGGCTCAACTTGAACAGATAGGGATCGCCAACAACGCGCCCCAAACGCTTGTTTCTGACATAGGCAGCCAATATCCCTTTCAGCCAGACACAGATATCCTCGTGCAGATCATGAATTGGTGACAACTGAATCACCCTCCCGTTAACCCATTCGCAGTGTTGCCCCTCATATTTCTTGAGAAACTTCTCGAACGTGATCCCTTTTTCTCTGACCTTCTGAGTATGTGTTTCGATAACTGTGCCGAGAGACATAGGTTTGCCCTTCTCATATCTATCTCTTTGCTTTACTCCTGCGTCGGTGGGGTTTGACCGCCCATCAGCGTATACAAAACCGCCATGCGTACCGCCACGCCATTCGTGACTTGCTCCTCAATGGCACTCTGAATGCCGTGCTTGCCGTCTGCGACATCGGCGGAAATCTCGACGCCCCGATTCATCGGACCCGGATGCAAGACCAGTGCGTCCGGCTTGGCATATTTGAGGCTGGACGGCGAAATCCCGAACAGGCGCGAATACTCCCGCAGACTCGGCAGCAGTCCTTTGTCCATTCGCTCAGTCTGGAGCCGCAGGACATTAACCACGTCCGCGCCTTCGAGTCCCTCTTTGAGATTGTCGCATACGGTTACGGGCAAGCGGGCGGCGTCGGGCGGAAGGAGAGTGCGCGGTCCCACAATTTTGACCTTCGCCCCCAACTGAGTCAAGCCCCAGATATTGGAGCGTGCGACGCGGCTGTGCAGAATATCGCCGACAATCGCCACCGTCAAACCGCTCAGTTCACCTTTATATTGCCGAATCGTAAACATATCGAGCAAGCCCTGTGTCGGGTGTTCGTGGCGACCATCGCCCGCATTGATCACAGGTATCTGCAAATGTTGTGCCGCAAACTCCGCCGCTCCCGATGAGCCATGCCGTATGACAATACAATCCGCTTTCAAGGCTTGCAGAGTGAGAAGCGTATCTTTAAGGCTTTCGCCTTTGGTAACCGACGACTGCGCGACAGCGATATTGATCGCTTCTGCCGACATGATTTTCGCCGCCATCTCGAAACTCGTCCGCGTCCGCGTCGAATTCTCATAGAAGCAGGTGATCATTGCTCGCCCGCGCAAGGTGGGGACTTTCTTGACGGGACGCTGTAGAATCTCTTTGAGCGCGGTTGCTGTGTCGAGCAAATACTGAATCTCGGCGGCAGAGGTTTCGCGCAGGGTCAGTAAGTGCTTCATCGGGTCTCCTCGTTTGCCGCACCGCGCAGGAACACGCGGTCTTCGCCGTCCACCTCTTGGAGCAGAACGGTGACGTGTTCGTGGCGCGAAGTCGGGATATTTTTGCCGACAAAATCGGGGCGAATCGGCAGTTCACGGTGACCGCGATCCACCAGAATCGCGAGTTGCACACTGGCAGGGCGTCCTATATCTAAGAGTGCCGTCAGAGCCGCCCGCACTGTTCTGCCGGTGAATAATACTTCGTCGCACAGCACGATATGCTTGTCGGTCACATCGAACGGAATGGCAGTTGGCAGTATCGGCGAAGGAGTGCGTTCGGCGTAATCGTCGCGATACAGTCCGATGTCGATTTTGCCGACGGGAACCTGCACGCCTTCGATCTGTTTTAAGAGGACGGCAAGCCGCTCGGCAATCGGAACGCCGCGAGTCAGAATTCCGACAAGAGCGACCTGACCTGCGCCATGATTATGCTCGACAATCTCATGAGCGATGCGGGTGAGGGCGCGGCGAATGTCGTCTGCCTCCATAATTTGGACGTGTTTATCGGGCATGGTTCTCTCGGCAAAAGTTCTCCCGTCAGAACGGAAGGGTTACGAAAACACAAAAACGCCTTCCCGCAACGGCTTTCTTTGGATTCGAAGCCGCCCGATGAAGGCGCAAAACAGATATGACCTTAACCCCAATTCCTGAAAAATCTCAAGGTTTCGGGTGGTGTCGTTCTGTATCGCCCCTTGTTCGTCTCACCGGACGC
>CAZPZP010000122.1:7324-8558 GCA_964591025.1 uncultured Chthonomonadaceae bacterium | reverse complement strand
CTGTTTTTGAGTCGGGTACGTTCTTGTACCCGACTTACGCAAGAGGTCTAATGAAGAAATGAACACGCTCAAATTGAGATTTGTCCTCTGAACCTAATGACCCAACGACCTACTCGCCCAATGTCACGACGCGGTTCTCCTCCCACGACGTTTTCGCCGCTTCGATGATCTCCTGAACTGCCAAGCCGTCGTCGCCGTTCGCCTCGATTTCGTCGTAGGGAACCTTCGCGTCCAACTGCTCCAACCACCGCGCTATCCGCTTATCGAACGTCTGCCCGAAACTTGTCATGCCGCCCATGATTGAGTTTTTCATGACCGTGAGTTCCATCGAATGGCGCGGATAGAAGGTCAATTCCTCATACAGATTCTCTAGAACAAAGCGTCCGTCGGTTCCCATCACTTCCGCACGCTCCAAATTGTGCGCCGGATTGGTATCGTATGATCCCGTGAGATGCCCTACAACGTCGTTCTCAAAAAGCAAATTCACCTGAACATTCGACCAGCAAACCCGCTTGCCATCGGGACTGTCCGCTTTTGGGGAGCGATTGAAGAACGCCTGAACTTTCTTGACGTTGCCGCAGAAATAACGCATAATGTCCAGCGAGTGCGGGTGCAGAGCGCGGATATGGAACCACGGCGACGTTTCGTTCGGATTGCCGATCCACATCGTCATATTCATGAGTAGCGGCGTGCCGAGTTTGCCCGATGTGATCCACTCTTTTGCCTTCTCGGACGGCGGCGTGAAGCGGTGATTGAGATTGATTCCGAGATTGACGCCCTTCTCCTTTGCCTTTGCGACCATCTCGCGGGCATGAACAATATTATTGCAAATCGGCTTCTCACACAGAACGTGCAAGCCCGCTTCGAGGCACTCCATCGTCGGCTGATAGTGATCGCCGCCGTTGTCCGCACCGGCAGAGCAGACCGAAACCGCGTCCAAATCCTTGCCCACATCGGCAAGCATCTCCTGAACGCTGTGCCACTTCTTGACCCCGTCCCGCGCCGCCGACTTCTCGACCCGCTCCGGCAAGATGTCGCAATAGCCAACCAATTCCGAGAGATTGTGCTTGAGATAAATCGGACCGTGCGTATTGCCGATCCCTCCGCAACCGATGACCGCCACTTTGAGAGCCATATTGTTATCAACCTTTCTAATGTCAACCACCCCCTAACCCCCTCCTTCGCAAGGAGGGGGAATACACACAATTACTCCCTCCTTCGCAAGGAGGGGGAA
>CAZPZP010000122.1:0-7224 GCA_964591025.1 uncultured Chthonomonadaceae bacterium | reverse complement strand
ACACAATTACTCCCTCCTTCGCAAGGAGGGGGAACACACACAATTACTCCCTCCTCTTGTGAAGGGGAGGGTTGGGGAGGGGTACTATCCGTTTTCGATGTCCATGACCATTTCGTTTTCCCATGACCGAATCGCGGCTTCGATGATCTCTTGAACCGCAAGACCATCGGTTCCGCTCGCCTCGATTTTATCTATCGGTACACCGTTTTTGAGGTCACCAATCCAATGATTGACGCGCCGCGCTATCGTCGCATCGAAGCCGGGAACGCCGCCAAACAACGCATTCGGGATAATTTTAATCTCATCCGAGTAGCGCGGATACAGCGTGACCTTCTCGAAACAGTTGTCAATGACGAAACGCCCCTCGGTTCCCATCACTTCGGTACGCTCCAAATTCAGCCGCGAATTGGCGTCATACGATCCCGTAAGATGTCCCACTGCGCCGTTCTCGAAGAGGATATTCATCTGCACATTCGACCAGCAAATCCGCTTGCCGTCGGGACTTTCGGGCTTGGGAGCGCGATTGCAGAAGGCGTGAACTTTGACGGCGCGTCCGCAATAGTAGCGCATCACGTCGAGCGAGTGCGGGTGCAGGGCGCGAAGATGAAACCACGGCGATTTGTCGCCGGGATTGTCGATCCAAAGGGTGACGTTGGCGAGCAAGACCTGTCCGAGCGTGCCATCGGTGATCCACTGTTTGGCGATTTCGGCTTGGGGCGTGAAGCGGTGATTGAGGTCTGTTCCGAGATAGACGCCGAGCGTTTTGGCTTTGTTGACCATCGCACGGGCTTCGGCAAGTTGGTTGGAAAGCGGCTTCTCGCACAGCACGGCGACCCGCTTTTCGAGGCATTGCATCACGGGACCAAAATGGTGCGAGCCGTTCTGCGCTCCGGCGGTGCAGACCGAAACCGCATCTAATTTTTCATTGTCGAGCATCTGCGCGAGCGACGTATAGGGCGTGGCATTGCAACTCTTTGCCGCCTCTTCCGCTTTGTCCCGAACAAGATCACAGACGGCGACAACCTCCGCATCGGGATTGGTGCGGTAGGCGTCGAGATGAAACGAGCCGATATGTCCGACGCCGACAACGGCGACTTTGAGAGGCATAATCCAAACTTTCTCCTCACTGAGCAGTAACGAGGTGATATTGTGCGTCGGCGTCGAAATCTCCTGCCTTGATTTTCCCCTCCACGAAAGAACACGAAAACAAACGCAAAATAAAGTTTTTGACTGTGGTACTCTGCACGGGAAAGGATGAGCAAAAAATCACATCCGATTTGTAATATTTTTGTCATAAAATCACGCATTGTTTGCATGATTCGTTTGCTATAATAAATGTACAATACGACACTCTATTTACCATCGGAGTATTGAAAAACAATGGCAAACCCAAACGCTCCTATTGTCCCCTATATTCCCGCTCTTCGCACTGCCTGTGCGGTGATGCTTGTCGCGTGCGCGTTCGTGTTTACCCCGCTGTGCGAGGCATGGGAATTGTGGACGCAGGAGATGCGATTCAGTCTGCGCGGAACTTCTCCCAAAACGCCGGTGAAGCGCATTGTTCTGATTGAGATCGCCAATTCGACGCTGGAAGAGCATTACCCGAAAGAGCCGACGGTCTTTTGGAGCCGACACTACGCGGCGGCAATCAAAAGGGCGTTCGATTGGGAGGCGTCGCTTGTCGGCTTGGATTTCATTCCGACCTTGACCTATGCCGAGTTTGCCGATGCCGCCGGTTTGGATGTAACCAATCGCCTCGATGTGCCTCTCGCCGAACAAGCGAGAAAAGCGGGCGATAAACTCATTTTTGCCTCTCTGCTGTCACCCAACGGCAAGCATCAGGTCGTGAACTCTTTTTTCTGCAAAGATGCCGCCAACAGCGGCTTTATTAATGAGATGCTCGACATGGACGGAGCGATTCGGCGCACTCCGTTATACCGGCAGGAAGCCAGCGGCATTCTTCCCAGCTTTGATGCACTGCTGGCACTGCGCTACAAAAAAGCCGACCCGACTCAAGCACAGAGTTATTCCGCTTTGACAAGCCGAACTGAAACACGCAACGGTGTAACATCCTGCCTTTTCGACTTTGTGCAGCGCACCGATTATGACGGCAAGCCGTTTCCCGTTTATCGCTTTGAAGATGTGGTTCAGGATAAGTTGAATGCGGAACAGATCGCTCACTTCAAGGAGGCCATCGTGATCATGGGGGCATCTTATGCGGGCAGCAAGGATTTCAAGCCGACGCCGATTTCAGCGCGAACTTCGGGCATCGAAATTCACGCGCACGCTGTACACAGTCTCCTGTCACGCAGTACAGTGGGGCGATTGTCGCCTTTTGCCGAAGCGGCTCTCAGTTTGGTTTGCGGTTTGGGCGTCTGCCTGATGATGAGGCGGGTCGGTTCCGGCGTACTGGTCGCTTCCTGTGCGGTGTTTGTTGTCATTTGGCTTGTTCTGGCGTCTGCCGCGTTTGTTTCTCAGCGATTTTTACTGCCCGTTGTCGCCCCTCTTTTGGCGGTGGTTGTCCCCTTGGGCGTTTTCCATTCCTGCCGTGCTTTCATCGAAACAGGACTGCGTGAGCGGTTTATGCCTTATGTGCCGCCTGCACTGTCCTCCGCTATGATGACCAACCCGAATGCCCTGCAGCTGGGAGGCAAAACCGAATATATCAGCGTGCTGTTTTTTGACTTGCGGAACTCGACGGAGAACGTCCGATTTGCCGATCCGCAGGATTACCTCGAAGAGATGAACACTCTGTTTTTGGAAATTCAACCGATACTCGACACCCATCACGGCACGCTTTCGACCTTCACCGGCGATGGCTTTATGGCGTTGTTCGGCGCACCGCACCGCCTTGAGCATCACGCCCGCTGTGCGTTCGATGCGGCACACGAAATTCTTCATGCCGTGATTGTCCTCAATGAACGCCGTCTTACCGAAAACAAGCCGCCGCGCCGTGCCGGAATCGGGATCGACTCCGGTGCGCCCGTGTGCGGCAATCTCGGCACTGCTCAGCGCATGACCTATACGGCATTGGGCGAAACCGTCAATATCGCCGCACGTTTGGAGCAGATGAACAAAAAACTCGGAAGCGTTCTTGTCGTTTCCGAAGAGACCTACAGCCGCCTCAACCCCGATCAACAGCACAATGCCGTGCAACACAAAAGGAACATCAATGACCGCGAAGAGGCGTCCGCTGTCTACACTTGGGACGAAATTGCTTTGGAATTGACACAAAAGGAGACCGAACCATGCGCGTAAAATTCTCTGTCTGCCACAATGCAGGCACGTTTCTGTTTGCTGTCCTGCTTCTGTTTGGCACGCTCTGTTTTGCTCAAGCCAGCAAACTGATCGGCTCAATTTCCGAGTGCGACAACACCGTTCTGTTGCGCCGCAAAGAAATCAAATCCGCAGCAGCAAAACCCACACCAAAACCTGCCAAACAGAAGCGGGTCAAGTCAACGAAGGGTGGCGGCAAAGGCAAATCTCCTGTTGGGGCTGTCAAACCGACCTATATTGAGACGCCGTGCATGCGGTTCGATCTTCTGTATGAGGGCGATGAACTGGAAGTCAAGCCCGGCGGCAAGGTGCATTTTGTGGTTGACAAATCCTTGTACAAAACCGATGTGCCGGGTCGCCTTGTCCTGAAAGCGTCAAGCGTCACTCACAGCAGTCAACCCGAAGCATTGACAAGAACAGAGATTTCCTCCGGTGCGGCAAAACTTGCGGCTCCCGGTTCACTGGGTTTCAGCGGCTTGGGAATTTCTCTCAAGACTGCACCGCGTCATGGGGGCAATGTCACCAAACTTTCGCCTGTCGGTGCGGCTCTGAGTGAAAAAGTGACGATCAAATGGGATGCAAATCAATATCCTGCAAGCCGTATCGCGTTGTATTCCGAGACAACGGGGAGACCGCTGGTTGACATTAAATCTCCCAGTGACAAACTCCCCAAACCGGGGCAGGAGTGGTTTGTAGTTCCCATGAAACTCCAGACGGGCATCCTTTACTCTTGGGATGTCAACGCAACATACTCCGGTTACGCTGTGTTCCGCATTTTGACCTCTCAGCAACGTGAGGAGTTGCGGGCGATGCTTGCCGACGCACAGACCCTGCAAGGATTAGACGCAGACGGCGCATTAGCAGAATTGGCGACGGCACGCGCCTATGCTCGCTACGATGTGCTGGATAAAGCGATGGAAGTCTACGACGCCCTCAAAGCAAAAGGCATTGACAGCCCGGACTTCTTAAAAGAGTATGACAAGGTCGTTGCGGAATACAAACGCTATACCGAACCGGAGAAAAAACAGACCGAACAAAAATAGATGTCCACTGGAAAACTTGCCCAAGTGGGATATGACTATGTTGTCTTGGATTCATGATGGAGGAGAAAAGCCATGAGAGCTTTGCGAACGATTTGCGCTTTGTTTGTTTTGTTGACTGTATCTTTTAGTGTGACGGCACAACGCCCGAAAGTGGAACCCACCGTCGAGCATTTTGTCATCACAGGGACAAAACCTGTCGGTGAGATTCTCTATCGGCTCTTTGAGAAGACCCGCGCTCGTTATGAACTGGAAGACGCAATGACATGGGAAGACATCGGCGGCTACCTTGATTTGACCGCGCAAAGGGGACAATATGAGTATCCTCGCGGCACGCGGATGCCGATAATTCTCAATTTTCTCTGCGACTCTGCCGAGCCGAAACTGGATTGGCAGCTGGAAAAGGGAGTCTATCGGCTTTCTCGAATCCCTGACATAAAAGGAATTATCGAACTGGCACGCGGGGAATTGGCAGCCATTCGCACCTTAAACTTCTCTCGTGATGGGCAGATGATTGCGTGCGGTGACGATAAGCAAAATATCGTCATTTGGGGAATGAACGGCAAGCCGATTCAGCAGTTCAAGGGAGTTCTTGGCTCCAATGCGTTTAGCCCGGAAGGCTCCCTGTTCGGTTATGGAAGCAGTGCCAGTTTGGTTCTCTACGACATCAACAAGCGCAAAACAGTTTTTAAAAAAGCGGCTCATACCAGTCCTCTTGTCGCCCTCGCTTTCAGCGAAGACGGGAGTAGTGTTGTGACCAGCGGGCAGGACAATGTCGTGCGTGTCACCACGCTGACAAAAACACCATCCAAAGTGAAATTTCTGCGGGAATATCAATGCCCTACTCCCAAGGCGATCTTCATACCGAGCATCCATCCCAACGGCAAAACCGTCGCAGGAATTTTACAGCGCGATCCGTTCAATCCCAATGCCGACACCCATCCTCAGCGCAATCAGTTGCTTTTGTGGAAAGTCGGCGGCAGGGCGCGGTTCGAGAAGCCGGAAGCGGGCGAAATGGGACGATGGAAAGCCGCCGCGTTCAGTCCTGATGGCAAAACCCTTGTCGCCCTCAATCTCAACCGCAAACTGTATCTTTTCGATGGCGAAACCCTAAATCGCACCCAAAATCCCATTGACATCCAAAGCGATTGGAAGGGCGAAATCGGGCGGCTTCGGTACGATACGATTGCCGTCACGTTTACCAATGACAGCCGCACGATTCTGGTTTCCGGTTTCAACAACCGCGTTTTTGCCTATGACCGCGAGACAGGCGCACCCTCGAAAGAGTTCAACCGCGTCTTTCCCGCGTCCGATTTTTCCGCGATGGCATTTAGTCGTGACGGCAGATATTTTGCGACTGGGCAGGATACGTGGTGGAACAGTCCCGATAAAGTCAAAGTCTGGGATTTGGAGCGCGGCACCGTGTTTAATTTTAATTTGATCGATGCCACGACAACCTCTGTCGCTTTTTGTCCGGGGAAGCCGGGTGTAGTGGCGACGGCAGGAAGCAATGTGCTGATCTGGGATTTTGCACGGGGCAAGCGTCCGATTAGCGTCGAAGGCACTTCCCCCATTATTTTCTCGCCGGACGGCATGACTCTGATCACGCAGGGCAAGCGGGCAGGCGAAATCATCGCTTGGGATGCGAAAAACGGCAGTCGAATCCAAACGTACAAACTGTCCAACAGCGGAATTCGGCAGATGCTTTTCAGTCCTGACGGCAGGAAATTTGTTATCGCACCGGAGGCACAGGCTCCGTTTCTGTTCGATTATACGAGTGGCAAAATTCTCACGAAACTTACGGGGCTTTCAGGAACGGCATTGACATTGAAATTCTGCCCGGACAGCCGGATGCTTTCCGCCGTCAGCAGTTCGCAGACCGGAATTATTTGGGATACCGACATCGTTCCGACGCCGGGACAAGACTGTATTGTCTTCACTTTTTCCACAAAAGGAGCCATTCGACCCGACGCCATTGCTTTAGGCAAAAACTGTTTCGCTTATGAAAAAGATCAAGAAGTCACTTTTCATGAAGTTACTGAGCAATTCCATAAGATGACATCAACGGGTACAAATATTATCAAGGACAAGGGCATTCATCCCCTGATTGCTACAGACTCGAATAATGTGAATGTCCTGTTGATGCAGTACCGGGATACCGTTCCCACCTACAGAAACAAAATCGTCGCCTATAACGGCAAAACCGGAGAGGGAAATACGCCGCTGATACAGGCTTTGAGCGATATACAGGGGCTTCCCGTACTGACGCCGCACAACGTCCTTGTCACCACAGAAGGCAAAACACTGCGATATTACAATTTAACGACAAAGCAGGCAACAGCGATAAAAGGCAGTCAAGTGGCGGAAGGCGACATCGTGATGGACGCCGAGGGACGTTTCGGCGCGACGCTCGGCGGGGGCGTCGCGGCGTTGTGGCGATTGGGCGGCAAAGGACGCATGGGAGAACTCCTGACGCTCGTCACGGTCGGGAGAGACGACTTTCTGGCGTTTGTTCCCAATTCCGACAACAGCGATATGAGCAACTACTATTGGGCGTCGCCTCGCTCGGTCAAAGCACTCCGAATGCGCTCTTATGGTGATATCTATCCGTTCGAGCAGTTCGAGGTTTTGCTGAATCGGCAGGATATTGTGCTGCGAACAGTCGGCTTAGCACGAGGCAGTCAGGTCAAAGAGATCGAAGCCGTCTACCGCCAGCGTTTGAAGAAGATGGAGGTGACCGAAGAAAAGTTGAAGGCGACCAAAACCAAAGACTTGCCGCATGTCAAGCCTCTGAAATTCCCGCTTGTTACCGATCAGCGTACCATGAATTTCACTGTTGAGGCGGAATGTAACAAAGAAAATATCGCCCATTTGGATGTGCGGGTCAATGGCGTTCCGATCTACGGCG
>CAZPZP010000121.1:0-8581 GCA_964591025.1 uncultured Chthonomonadaceae bacterium | reverse complement strand
TCTGTGGCGCGATGCACTGGTTCAAACTTCCGACGAAAACGATAAGAAGAAATGCGTCAATCGGCTTGAAATTGCCGAGGGAACATGGATGGAACAACTTGTTGCTCGGTTGATCCGCTGTCTTCCCGCAGACAACTCTCGAATTGACTTTCAGCAGACGCCGGAAATCCCCTTGATCGACGCCAAAAATATCACCGTCGGACAGGAGTTTTTCTTTCACAAGCGCAAGTTCGAAAGCGATATCCTTGTGGCGCGTAACCGACGCCTCTACTACTTTTCGGTCACAACAAGCAGTGATATGAGCCTGTGTAAATCCAAAATGTTCGAGGCAGAAAAACGCGCCGAGCAGATTGGAGGCGGGTTAGCTCGCTCCTGTGTTGTCAGTCTGATCGATGCGGACGCAGTGAAAAAAAATCGCGCCACACTTGGAGACAATCCGAAAAACACCATTTTCGGCGAGGCAGATGTCGCCGCGTGGATGCGCGGTTCCGGTGACTCGCTCAAAAGTTTCTGGAACAGTGAGCTGCCGAGTTTGTTTGAGTTCTCGTTCTAAGCAGCAAGATTTTTCTATTGTGTCTCACTGTTATCTATTGTCAAGGAGAGACTATGCCGTATCTGGGAATTGCTGATGCATCCGGCATCCAAAACTACATTTTCCGCAATGCCGAACTTCGCGCCATTGCCGACGCTTCGCAGACTATCGAGAAGATGTGCCTGTCACCGAACGGACTGTATTATCGGTGTGCGGCGGCACATAAGACCGAAGTGATGATTGCAGCTGGGGGCAACGCTTCGTTTCGTGCAATCCATCTCGAAGACCTCAAGGCGACATTTCGCGCCATTAGTCGTGAACTTCTCGAAGGTGGCACTGGCTTGGAAATCATTCCCGCGATTGTTGAGTATCAGGAGGGAAAATTGGCGGAGATCTATCAGCAAGCCGTCCGCCAACTCGAACGCCGCAAACTGACTCAGCCGCGCAATACCGATTTTCAGTTTCCGGGCTTGGAGCGTCCAGCAGAATCGGTAAAGCGCGAGCAGCGTGTCACACGCAAATCCGGTTATGTTCTGCCAAACGATCTGAGCAAAATGATCGCGGAAGAGGTCGATGTCAAGACCGATCTCATGGCAATCGTCAGCATCGACGGTTTGGGAATGGGAAGCCGCCTCCTGAAATGGATGGAACAAGCCCAAGTAAAAAATATCGCCGATGCCGATTTTTGTACGCAGTTTGCCTTGTGGTCGGACTCCATCACGGATCGTTGGGCATTGGCGTGGGAAAATGCTCTGTCAAAAATTGAGCAGGTTTTCGAGGTCAACGGGAACGGAAAACCGACTCTCAAGCATCAACAGCGGAGCCTCCAATTCCAGCAGGAAACAGACAAGGAAAGCCGCGATTATGGAGCCTTTTATCTGCCGTGCCGCAAAATCTATCAGGGCGGCGACGATCTCAGTTTTGTCTGTGATGCCCGAATTGCCTTGTCGCTCACGGCGTTCATTGTGAGGGAGTTGGAAACTCTGTCCGTTCCCGAGGGTGTTGATGATTTGTTCCATTCCATTCCGTGCAGTGCCGGTGTACTGTTCACCGACTCGCATTTTCCGTTCATTCGTGCCGTCCTTCTTTCCGAATCTGTCCGCAAAGCCGCAAAAAAAGCGTCTACTCTGATGCACAAAGATAAAATGAACAATGAGGGCAAACCCCCTTCTTATCTCGATTGGTGGCTGAACCGGCAGGGCGCGATGGAACGCCATGAGCCTGCATTTCCGGGAGCGACACAGAAACCTTATCCTCTGCACACGACGGAATACGCCCTTTTCTCGTGGGAAACGCTTGAAACCGACGTTTTGCCCGGAATGTGGAGTCAATTCGCGTCGGCACGCAACAAGCTCAAAGACTTGCAAGCCGCGGCAGAGACCGGAGACCCCGCCGCCGTTCGACGCCAAATGGAACTGCGCCCCGTTGCTGTCGCAGGACACGAGAATCCGCTGACAACACTGACCTTCGTTGCGCCGTTTCAAGCCGAAAGCGGTTTCAATGTTATCGGCGATTCCACTATTTTGCTGGATGTCATCGAACTCTACGACATCCATTTCCCCTTCCCTCGTTGAAAGGAGGCTGCCCTCATGCACGGAACGCTGACCCTGAAATTTCATAGCGATACCTGCTTTTCCATGCCCGCCGCTCTCGATGCAACGGTGGACACCGATTTTGCGTTCGACGCTCTGGGACTGCCGACGATTCCCGGCAAGACTCTGCACGGATTACTCCGAGATACTCTCCTGATGTGTGCTGATACCTTGGGCTATACCCAAGAGGAACGCTGGGCATTGCTGGGCAAACCGCTCAGTCATGATCAGGAGGGAGTGCTTCGGATCGGAGATGCTCATGCCGACGCGACGATTCAGGCATGGGCAAAATGGGCGCAAAAACATACCAATGCCACCCTCAACTTCCGCGATATTCACAAGGCTTTTGCCGCCGAGCGCGTCCTCACAAAGCAGGACAGAACCACCGGCGCACCGGCGAGAGAGACCCTACGGCGTGTGCGCGTCGTTCCTGCCGATACGGTTTTGATTGCTCCGTTGCAACTGCTTGCGCCCTTGACGCAGCGGCATCGAGAACTGCTCGAATTGCTGTGCTGCCTGACGCGCCATGTCGGTCTGGATCGCAATCGAGGTTTAGGTTATGTCGAACTGACGCTCGCACTGCCTGAGCAACAAAACGCCTCTGTCCTTCCAAGTCCGGCACAGGCGACAGCGACAGGCAGCACGATCTTTCTGCCCCTGCGCCTCACACTCTCTGCGCCCTGCTTGATCGCGGACAAAGCCGTCGAACCGAACTCCAGTGTTTCCAAAACGATTCTTACCGGGGCTGCCATTCGGGGGGCAGTGGCGGCGGCACTGCTGCGCGGCGGCTGTTCGTCTGCTTTGTTCGAGGACATCATCGTCAATGGAACGGTGCGCTTTCTGCCCGCTTATCCCGCCGTAAGGGATCGGCGTTCTCTGCCGGTTCCCCTCACATGGCAGCGCGACAAAGACGCCTCCAAGCCCGACGATAACAAGGCAGATTCTGCCGATGCCCTGCTTGCCCTGTTTGGCAAAGACGATGCGGTAAGGCAGGGAAGCGATCAACGCCAGCCGGTTCAGCATCGCTTTTATGCCTTTACCGACCCGGCATACGAAACCGTCAAAATCAAGAAAAGTTATCGCACCCACCAAGTTCGTGACCGCGCCACGGGCATCACCAACCGACGCGGGCAGGGCGACGATACGGTCTTTGTCTATGAGTCACTCGACGCCGGACAAACCTTTGTGGGTGCGGTAGCCGTTCCCGCAGACCGCACCGACCTACACACCCTTCTGAAAGCGGTTTTTGCGGAAGAAATCTGGCTCGGGCGTTCCGCTCGCTCCGGCTACGGCGGCACACCCTCCATCATCGTAGACCCGGCGGAGACGATGGAACCCGGCGGCGCGTTTTTGGACAAATTGGATGAGAACACGCGGTTTCGTGTGCGTCTTACCTCCGATACACTGCTCCGTCATTCGAAGACAGGACAGTATGATCCCGCCGCGCTTGCCGACGCACTCAAGGAACGGTTCAAGGACTATGCCGAACTGCAATCCTCTGACGACGCAATTCCTGCCGTGTGCATTCAGCAGGGGCGTGTGACGGGCTATCACCGACTGTGGCGCACTCATCTGGGCGAGTTTCCTTGCGCGGCGGCAGGTTCCGTCGCGCTGTTTCAAGCAAAACAAGTCCTGAGTGCCGACAAATTGGCGGAGCTGCAAGCCGAACCGCTTGGTGAACGTATTGCCGAAGGGTGCGGGTGTTTCGTGATCGAACCATTGGATAAGAGTTTGACTCTTAACCCGGAAGACAAAACGCGCAAAGAGATCGCAATGCCGCCCCTGCCCGCGCCTCCGCTGATGGTTGAGGCGCAGCGTCGCTTGTACCGTCAGGAGATTGCCCTGCTGATCGCGGCGCAAGCCCAAACCGATGCAGCTAAAGTGTCACGACTGCCCTCTGTCAGCCTGATTCAGCGGATGCGTGTGCCGCTTCGCAATCCGAATTGGCGTGAGCAATATCGGCAGTGGCTTCCTGTTAACTCCAATTCTCAGGAGCGAAACGCACTTAAAAAAGCGGCACGTGATCCCTTGAGCAAAGCCCGTATTGGAGGCAAATCGCTGCTGGAATTTCTGCGTGAAGCCGCCGATCCAAAGCAGTTTCCGCCCCTTGCTTCCAATGCCGCCGGGGTGCAGCAACGCCTGTCCTTTTTGGACACGGCAACGGCACAGGAGATATGGAACGAGGAAGTCCACAACGCTTGGGTGGCTTATCTGGACACGCTGCTCGGGCATCTGGCAAAGCTCAAGCGCAGGTCTGCGAAAGGAGAAGAAGGCAGATGATGGTACTGGAGAGAGCAAAAGAAAGCAAAAACCGCCGCGCTTTGACTGCCCGCTGGATTGTCACGGTGGAGGTTCAACTCCTGACGGCGGCTTTGATCGGCAGCCACGAAGCCGACAACTGCGACATGACATTCGAGCGTGATATTCGGGGGCGGCTCCCGCTGCATGGCACAACCATCGCCGGAGCCTTGCGAAATATCATCAACGATCACCTTTTGGGCTATCGGAACAAGCAGGATGCTGCCGACGTTTTGGAGTTGTTCGGCGATCTGGATAAGCATGAAAGCCCGCTCATCGTGTTCGATACCGCCTCTGAGCAGACTGCTGTTCCCGCCGCAATTCGGGATGGTGTGCGAATCGAACCCGCGACTTCGACGGCTTCCGACGGACTCAAATATGACCGTGAGTTGGCACTGCCTGATCTCCGGTTTCCCCTGCGCTTCGATTTGCTGGTTGGCGAAGGCATGGACGAGACGCGCCTGCTCAATGCTCTGCTTTTGGCATTGGATGCTTTGTGTCCTGCACCGCATCGTTGGACGCTGCATTTGGGAGCGCGGCGCACACGCGGATTGGGTGAGATGCAAAGGGTTCCCGATTCGTTCCGTGCCGTGCGGTTCGACTTGACAACTCCGGCGGGTTGGAAGGATTTTGCCCGCAGTGCTTATGGCTTAACTCCGCTTGCCTCTCAAGCGGCGGGGGCTACCACACCGCAGGCAGCTCTCAAAAACGCTTGGGCAGGGTTCCAAATCAGCGAGATGCCCGATGCGCGGAAACACTTGAGTATCCGATGCACGTTCCAACTTGCCTCGACGTTGTTGATTCGCAGTCCCGGTCAGCAGCCCGACTCGGCGGATGCCATCCATCTGACGGAACAGGGTCGGCAGATATTCAGCGGCACCTCGTTTGTCGGTGTGCTTCGCGGTCAGTGCAACCGCATCATCAATACGCTCAATCCGAGCCTCAATCCCCATAGCGAGAAAATCAACGGCGATCAAGGGACACTCCTTCTGGACAGTCTCTTTGGAGTCGCGCCTGAGCGTGTCCGTTCCGACAACCCACCGACAGGAAGCCGTCTGTTTGTCAGTGAAGCCGCTATCGAGGGCGGAAAAGTTCATCGGCAGACGCGGGTCAAGATTGACCGCTTCACAGGAGGCGCGATAGATACCGCGCTGTTCGACGAAGAACCGGCAGTCGGCGGCGAGGTGACATTTCATCTCTGGGTGCAAAATCCAAGTGACGCGGAGACTGCCCTCGTTTTGTTCGCCCTGCGCGATGTCTTGGAGGGAATGGTCGCTTTCGGTGGCGGAGTTGCAGGAGGGCGCGGCATTCTGATTGGGGACGCGCAGGTTCAATTGTCCGGCAAAACAGACACCTTCGCGCTTGCCTCGATTGCGAACAATGCCGAAATGTGTCGGCAATTGAACGGCTATGCCGCCCAACTGAAAACCGCCTTGACGGTTGGCGAGACCAAAGGAGAGCAACAATGAGTCCTATTCTTCACGGCGCAGACATTCAGGCGTTCGATGCTCATCCCGAAGTGCTGGCATGGCTTTGGGGCGGGGCGAAACCGACATCGGAAACAGTGCCGGACACTTTCGACTATGGAGTGCTGCAATGCACCGACAGTTTCGTTTGGGGAATTTGCACGGACGGCGTTTGGCGATGGAGTAGCAGTGTCGAACCGCACACTCCGCAGTCTCCCGGCGTTATCGCGCCGCAAACCCATACTCTGCTCGAAGCCCGGTTGTTCGGCACAGAAGCGGAACTGCTCCTCTGGCGGAGTGGGAATTTTGCCGATGAGACTTTTTGCGGGCGCATTTTGCGTGATGCCTCTGCCGATGAAACCGTTGCGCCGTTGACGGCATGGACGGCATTTTCTCCGCCGACGGATCAGCCCAAACATCCGCGCAAAGAAAAGCAGCGACTTGCCGCATATGTGGAGACGCTTGCCGACGGATTTGTCCGCCGCACTCAAACCAACGGGTGTATTACGGTTACACCGGCAGGCAGTTACATCCGTCTGAAACACTATCTCGAAGAGGATACGACGACGGGAGTTTTGCGGATCGCCGCAACTCGCTTTGTCTCCATCGAAACCCTCCTTGCCCCCAAAGAAAGTGAGAACTGATCATGGAAGAAGCCATTACTCCCTATAATTTTGTTCCCTTGCCTGACCGTATCGTTGAGGGGGAACCTGTTCCGACTTCTGACCGTTACCATGCGGATCGTTTCAGCGGATGGTTCGAGGTGAAGTATACCACCGTTACGCCGACCTATACCCGCGCTGCGCGTGGAGTTTCGCCGGGATATTCAGCAGTGTCCTCAACTTCCAAAAACAGTGGCGAACAAGCATCAGATAAGCAGCCCGTAGATTTTTTCCATTATGGCGATCTCGCTCCTGTATTGCCGGGAACGGGCATTCGCGGCATGATTCGCTCCGTTTTCGAGATACTGACCTACAGCAAGATGGAGTTTGTCAGCGAACGCCGCTTGTTTTATCGTACCTTCGCCTCTGGACAAAAAGTTCTGCGCGAACTCTATGCCGGTGAACAGGATCAGAACCGCCGCACGGTCAAGCAAGGCAAATTTCGCAAGGATTTGCTGGTCGGCGGCGTTCTGAGAGAACGCGGCGGCAAGTTGGTTTTGGAGGTCTCGACGGCAGTAGGAGGAGGGTTTGTCGTTGTAGAAAAAAACAACGACATCCAACGGCGATACGATAACAACGAGCGATACAAGGTCCACGCCGTCACGTTCAATCCACTGACGGAAAAGCACTACGCTTTGGACGTGCAACAGGCTCTTTTGAGCAATACCGGAACCGCTGGACGATTGATTATTCCCGGCTGGGAAGTGCCGCGAGGCGAACGCCGGTGGTATCAGGTGATTGCAGAACCCGCATCGGGGGCTTCCGTCGAGTATCGCATTCCCGAAGATGTCTATGATGACTATCTCGCTTGGGGAGATATGGCGCATGGACGCAAATTTTCTGCGACGGGCGGACGGCGGGAAGCACCGCGCAAATTAGAGGCAGGGCAGTATGCGTTCGCGCTCCTCAATGAAGAGAATCCCGAAGACGCCGCCGTAATCGGGGCGAACATGATGATGGCACTGCGCTATGAGAAATCCATCAAAGATGTCGCACAACGGGATATGAACTTGTCCCTAACAGATATGACCGACGCCGTTTTTGGCTATGTCCGCCCGCAAAAAGTCGAACGTGATCAAAATCGTCCGTCGCGTGTTTTCTTCGAGGATGCGTGTACCCGCGAAAAACAACCTTGGTTACATAACGATCCACAACAGTCTTTACGTGTACCTTCTATTCTTTCCGGTCCTAAGCCGACCTCCATTCAGACCTATCTTGTGCAATTCGATGCCGATGGGAACGAATTTCCATCGCTGCGGAGTTTCGGGCGCAGCGATGCGCGTGATCTGCGCCACTGGAGTCACCCGGACGCCCGAATACGCGGTTTCAAGCGTTATTGGCATCGTTCGGTTGAAGCGGCATACGGTGAGCTTCAGCCTGATACCGATGACAGGGATTTAGGCACCCAGAAAACGCGCATTCGTCCTGTGCGTGAGCAAGTGGTATTTGCGGGACGTATCCGCTTCGAGAATTTGACGCAAGTGGAACTGGGTGCATTGTACGCCTCGGTTCAACTGCCGAATGTCCCTTATGATTTTCTCCATAAGTTTGGAATGGGCAAAAACCTTGGGCTGGGTTCACTGAGAGTCCAGATCGATAAAACGGTGCTGTTCGATTTTGCCGCACGCTATGGAACCTTCTGCCCTCTCGAAACGGCAGAGTACGCCGGACAAAAATCCGCCGAGGCGACAGACATCGATCTCAAAAACGCTTACGCGGCGTTTGTCTCCAAATTGCCGGGACGCCCCGCTTCTCTGTGGAGCAGTGAGCGACTGCGGGCGTTTGCCATCCTCTCGATGCAATCATGGAACCCCGATGACACCACGCGGCAAATCGGGATAGATACACAGGAAGGGATTCAGTGGAAAAGACGCTTTCTACTGCCGGAGGCACGATCTTTTTTCGACCCCGCGGAAAAAAATCCCTCAGACGTTCTCCCTCTGCCCGGAAGGGAAGGCAAGGCGAAGCCGACTGCCCCGACCCGCGAAACGGAAGAAGGGAATTCGACACCGCCTGCTCCGACCTATACGG
>CAZPZP010000120.1:0-8591 GCA_964591025.1 uncultured Chthonomonadaceae bacterium | reverse complement strand
CGCTGTACCCTGATCCTATGATATACTGTGATTGGAGGAGCATTTTATGTCAGACTTTACTTCGACTCAAAAACACGCAACGACTGCCGCTGAATATGAGGTACTCGCGGAAAAATTACTCGCAGATATTCGGCAGATTGAAGATAAGATGCGCCAAGATCGCGCAGAGATAGATCGGCTTCGAGAAGATACACGCCAAAAGGCAACCGTGGCAGCGCAATTGGCAGCAGAGAACCGTGTTGTTCTTGCTCGAATGAAAGCGATGCTTTAAGCCATGTGGGATAAAATTCTCGATTTTGGCAAGCAAATTTTCTCCCTTTCGCAGAAACAGCAAAAGCATGAGGAGGACATCAAAGAAAACGAAAAGGACATCAACACTCTGCGTCAAGACTTCAACCAATTGCGAACCGAAGTCAACAATTTGACGCTTATTGTCGAACGCTTACTGCTCGAAATGCAGCATGACCGCAAAAACGCCGAAAACGAACGTGAAATGCAACGGCTTCGATTAGAGAACATTATGTTGAAATTCGAGAGAGGATTGCCGCCCGGCAGACCATTAACGGAAGAAAACATAGCGGAGAACAATTAACGTGCCGAAGTATTTAGCGTGATGCGGGCGGTCTGACCGGGGCGAATAGTCGGGTTGGGGGAGCGGAATCGAAACGTCACGCGGACACTACGCCCATCGGCTTCCGTCACTCGCGCAATCTCCGAGACGACGGCGGAGAAAGTTTTATCGGGCTGTGCATCTACCCGAATTTCAGCAGTCTGTCCCGTTCGTAGCTGAGCGATTTGCCGTGCCGAAACCAACGCCTCGACTCGCGGCATGGCAAGTGAAACCAAAGTGATCAGCGGCATTCCGGGCTGTGCAGTTTCGCCCTGCCGAATGTCCACTTTCGCGACAAGCCCATCAATCGGAGACGCAAGCCGCAACAGTTTGCCGCCGTTGCGGGCGCGTGATAGTCCGGCGTTCGCTTGTTCGAGGTTGGCGCGTGCGGCATCCAAATCACTCGCCGCCACACGAAGCACCGACGTTTTCGCTTTTTGTGCCGATGCTATTCCCTCTTGCGCTTGTCGCACACCTGCCCGCGCCGCCTCATAATCCTGCTCTGCCAACGCCGCTTTATAGGGCGTCCCTTCCCTGCCCGCTTCAAGCCGTCCCAACTGAGTTTTTGCTGCGTCTCTGTCCGATTCGGCGAGACGAACCTGCGTGCGTGCGCCTTCCAAGTCATTGCGCGGAACCCCGCCGACCTTCGCCAACTCCTCCAAACTCGCTAAAATCTTGCGTGCTTGTGCCAAACCCGTTTCGGCTTTAGCAATATTTGCTTGTGCCAGTTTGCGTTCACTGGCAATATCGTCACGAACCGCACTGCGCCCTAAATCGGCTTGCCTGAGTTTGATCCGTGTCTGCTCTAATCCACGCTTCGCCGTCAAAATATCGAGATCGGCTTTGAGACGTTGCGCGTCCTGTCCTGCGCGTGCCTTGTCTACCTGAGTACGTGCCGCCGCAACTCCGGCAAGGGCAGAGCGTTCCTGTCCTGCAAAATCGCTGTCATCCAACTGAATCAAAACCTGCCCACGCCGCACGGTCGCGCCTTCCGGCACTGTCACCGCCGTGACTTTGCCGGGCATCATCGTGGTAATATTCGCCTGTGCCGACGCCGTAACCGTTCCCAACAGCAACAACGGCGCGGGCTTCTTGCTTTTATTTGGCTTCGGTTCGGACTTTGTGAGCGTACTGTCCTGCACCTTTTGCGCGGCAGAAACGGGCTTGGTTTCGGGCGGCGCACCTTGCGGACGCATGAGCCAATATGCCGCGCCGATCACAATGCCAACCGCCCCCACACCGAGATATGCCGCCGGTTTAACGCCCATAATACGCCCCTTGCGCTGCCTGAAGCTCTGTCCAGCCTGCCCATAAATCGAACTGTGCTGTAATCTTGGCAAACCGCGCCGCGTCCACTTCGCGCCCCGCCGCCTGAACCTCAATCACGGTTCCGCGCCCGACTTCATACGCTTTCATCGCCACCGTATATGTCGCCAACTGTCCGCGCAGACGTTCCTCTGCCAGCACAATTTTCTGCCGTGCATTTTTCATTTTGCGCCACGCCGATTCGATCTCTACCGCAATCCCTTGCTTCGCCTCATCATATTGCGCCGCCAGTTTGTCCGCCTGAGCGTTCGCCGCTTTTGCGTCCTGCCGCGCCCTTGCGCCCTCACCGAACGGAATCTTAATCTCCAAGATCGCCGCCGCCGCAAACTCTGGAACCAGAACCGTGCGCGTCTGCTCCGTCAGCAAGCCGCGAATCCCCAACGTCGGCTTGTCCTGCAATCGCGCCAATTTCGCGCCCGCCCGCGCCGCCTCGATACCCCGCTCCAACAGCACCAACTCCAAGCGATTCCGATACGCCGCTTCCCGTGCCTCTTTTGTGCTTGTCGGAATTTCGGGCAATTCTCCCAATGCCTCCAATATAAACGCTGTCTCCAAATCGCGCCCAAGCAAGCGATTGAAGTTCAATTTTGCCAACTCCAACCCATTTTCTGCTTCCACCAATCCCGTTTGCGCCTCTGCCACTTGCGCTTTAATCGTCTCTGCATCTACAGGCTTCGCAACTCCCGCCGTAATCCTCTGCCCAACCGATTCGGCATAAACTTGCGCGAATTTTAGCCCTTCCTGCGCCGCACCGACTCCCGCCTCAGCACGCCAAACATCAATCGCCGCTCTCCGTATCGCCGTCGCAATATCGCCCAACGCCTTGCGATAACCGAGTTCCGCCGTCGCCTTTTGTGCAGTATAGCGTTGCGTGGCTTCGCGCAGTCCGGCACGCCATAACGTCTGCTCAATGGTCAAATTCAGCAGTCCAAACTGATTCGGTACAACCAGCCCATTATTCCCATTCCTCAGTGGCAGGGTCACCTGTGGCGTTTGCGCTCCGACCTGCGCCGTCGCCGTGATATTGGGACGCGCCACCGGCTTTTCCCGATCCACTCCCGCCAATGCCGCATCACGTTCAGCCCTTGCCACCCGCGCTTGTGGACTGTCCGCCCAAGCCTTCGCGACACTCTGCTCTATTGTTAATTTGTCCTGCGCGTGGACGGGACACCTCAACCACAGAGACACAGAGACACAGAGAATGCACCGAGAAAAACAAAAAATGAGTGTTGATTGTTTCATTCCTCTGTGCTTCCTCTGTGTCTCTGTGTCTCTGTGGTTCGTATGACGGCGGGGAGATAGGCTGACAGGAAAACCGCCAGCAGTTGCGCGGCGTGAGAGGAACGCATCCCAAGCCGAATCAATGCAGGAATTTTGAGCGGATTTCTGAGTGTGGCGCGAATGATTGCGTTGCGGTCTGTTTGCCCGTTGACAACGAACTGATTGAAGTCGAAGGGCAGATCGTCGAAGGCTCCATCAGTCAAGGCGCGAGCCGCAATCCATGGGACGCCCGCTTTTTGTGCGACTTGTGCCGCTCCTGCCGTCTCCATATCCACCGCATTGGCTTCCGTTTGGGCGTAAAGTGCCTCTTTCTCTTGCCGGGTGATGAGGACGCGGGAGGTTGTGGCGAGTGTTCCGCAGAGCAATCGCCATGGGATTCGGTTTGCTGCTTTGAGAAGAAGAGCATCAGGACAAAGGACGGCAGGAGCGGCAACATCCTCTGTACAGTCCAAAACGCGATGAACCACCATGAGATCGCCCGCTTGCTGATAACCTAATCCGCCGCCGAACCCGCAGATGATCAGACAGTCGGGATTGTCGGCGAGGAGTTTGCACGCCGCCGTTGCAGAATTCGCTGTTCCCATACCAGAAACCTCTACCGACAACTTCATGCCTTCGGGAACTGGCAGACGCAAAAACGGTGCGGCTTCCTCTGAAAGAGCAAACAGCACCGCAATGTGCCGAGAGGAAACCGCGCCGTCATTACTCACAATCATCGTTTCCTAAACCGCCGTCAGCATCGGCTCGGCATCGTATTTGGCATCGGCATATAACGCCTTGAGGCGCACATCTTCGACCAAATCTTCCGGCGTAGACAGCCCCGACGCAATGCCGATACGCTCACTGCCGAGCAGGGTATCGAGCGGCAATTCATCGGCACTCTGAATCTGCACCGTATTCGGGTTATAGTGGCGGCATAACGCAGCAAGTTCCATCGTGTTGGCACTTGTCCGCGAACCGACAACAATCATCAGATCGACCTTGGACGCGAGTTCAACGGCGTCATCTTGGCGGTTCTGCACGGGGCGGCAGATCGTGTTGATAATGCGAATATCCTTGCACATCATCAGCATTTCGTTGATAATCGAGTGGCAAAGTTCCAGTGCCAGCGTCGTTTGGAAAATCACGCCGACTTTCCGCATCAGCGTATAATTCTCTTTAGCTTCGCGCAATTCCTGAAGGCTGTTGATCACCAGAGCCGGATCGTTCAACGCGCCCAAAATTCCCTTGATCTCTGCGTGATTCTTGTCGCCGACAATCACGACTTTATAGCCGTCACGCTCTAAAGTCTGTGCGGCTTCCTGTGCGCGAAGGACAATCGGGCAGGTTGCGTCCACAATCTCGATTCCGCGATTTTTCGCCTCTTGAATTTTGATCTGCGGCAGACCATGCGCCCGAATCACCATCGTTCCCGACTGCTCGTTGGTGTAATCGTCCACCTTGCGAAGCCCCTTCGCTTCCAGAGCGTCGGTTACGCGCTTGTTATGGACGACATCGCCCAAAATAAATACGTCGTCATGATCTGCGAGAGCCTGTGCGGTTTTGTCAATAGCACGCTTGACTCCGAAGCAGAAGCCCACTTCTTTCGCCATAATCACCGTGCGTTTCGGCTGTTTGTCCATCATTCATTCCCATCCCAAAATTATGAACCACAGGGGACACGGGGAACACAGGGACAATTCAAGAATAAATTCTGAATGATTTTTCGTGTTCCGTTGATTTCTGTTTTCGTGTGTTTTGTGGATCAATTTTCCCCTGTGTCCCCTGTGGTTTTATCGTTTTGTGTAGCCGTTCATGCGGAACCAACTCACCGCACGCGCCAGAGCCTCTTCGACAGGCGACTGCGGCAAACCTAATTCCTGTACCGCTTTGGACGCATCGAAAAACATTTTGTGTTTTGCCATTTTCACGCCCTCGAACGGGTGAGCGGGCGCACGATGCAAAAGTTTATCCACGACAAGGTTTTCGATTCCGACGGCGAGATACGCGGCAAAGTACGGCATCTTGACCTTTGGAGCCGGAATTCCCGTAATCGCCGCGAGTATGCCGAGCATCTCTTTTAATTTCAAGTTACGGTTGCCGAGGATATATCGTTCGCCGACCTTGCCGCGTTCCCCTGCCAGAATCGTTCCAAGTGCCACATCATGCACATCAATTAAGTTCAAGCCGGTGTCCACATACGCGGGCATTTTCCGATTGAGAAAGTCCACGATGATCTGTCCCGTTGGCGTTGGCTTGATATCGTTTTCGCCGACGGGCGTACTCGGATTCGTGATAATAATCGGCAGACCTTTGGCGACAAAGGCGCGGGCTTCCTCTTCGGCGAGAAACTTGGAACGCTTGTAGTGTCCGATCATATCGCGCTCGGTGACGGGCGTTGTTTCGGTTCCGGGCGTGCCGTCATGCGGAATGCCCAATGCGCCGACGGTGCTGGTATACACGACTTTAGTGATTCCGCCGTCGAGTGCCGATTGAAGCAGATCGCGGGTTCCCTGCACATTGGCGCGGTAGAGTTCTTGCGGGTCACGCGCCCACAGCCGATAATCCGCCGCAACATGATACAGAATATCACAGCCTTTGACCGCAGACCGCAGAGATTCGGCATCGGTCAGATCGCCCTCGAACTGTTCCAGCAAGCGCGGATCGAGACGGCTGAGATTGTCGCGCCGACTGTTGGCTCGCACCAACGCCCGAACGGAAACGCCGCGCCCCACCAACTCCCGCGCCACATGACAGCCCACAAACCCCGTTCCACCCGTCAGTAATGCTCTCACAGTTTTTTCTACCCACCCGCTGACAGCGAAATGAAATCTTCTGCGTGAGTCGTTGGGTGATTGCGTCGTTAGGTCATTAGAGACGGCGGAATGAATTCCTCCGATAGAGGCGTTCCGCCGTGCCGTGCTTCGCACTCAATCCCAATACAGAAGGTGATCGCCTCTTGAGAGGGATTTCGTCCGCAGGACGTCTGTTTTTTAGGCGGGTACGTTCTTGTACCCGCAATCACCCAATTTCCTACTTCGAGATCGTCCATGCCGCGAGCTGGATTTTGCCCTTGAACGATTTCATGGCTTCATCAACGGCACTATGCTCGAAGCCGCTGTGCATTTTGCAGTTCTGGCATTTCGCGTCGATCCGGCTCTCCCAGTATTCCCAGTTGGTTTTATTCCAGAAGGTGTCCCAATCGTCAATGGTGGACTCGCCGATGAGATAGCAGGGGGCTTTCCAGCCAGTCGGTGTGTAGTTGACGGTTGACCACGGGGCGCAGGGCAGTTCCCGCATTCCCGCCGCAAACTCCAAGAACATCGGCGTCGCGTTGATCTTGTATTTGCTGGAGAAACTGCGAATCGCCTTGAACTTTTCGTGAATCTGATCTTTGGTTAAAAAAATATCCTGCTCGACGCTCTCATACTCATAGCCGGGCGAGATCAAAATGCCGTTGGCTTTGAGTGTGTCTACCATCTGGCAGAGTTCTTCGACTTCCTCGACTTTGGTCTCCTTGAAAACCGTGGTGTTGAGGTAGGTCATGTAGCCGAGTTCTTTGGCGCGTTTGATCGCCTTGATCGCGTTATCGAAAACGCCCTTGCGGTTGCAGATATAATCGTGAGTCTCCTGCATTCCGTCGAGGTGAATCATGAGGAAGAGGTTCGGATGCGGGTCAACGATGCCGAAGAATTTCTTCTCCATGAGGAGCGCGTTGGTGCAGATAATGATATATTTGCCACGTGCCAGCAATGCCGCGACCAATTCTTTGAGTTCGGGATAGATGAGGGGTTCGCCGCCGCAGATATTGACAATCGGTGCGCCGCAGTCCTCAACGGCTTTGAGGCACTGCTCGACGGAGAGGCGATCCGACAATTTGCCGGTGTGCCGCTCGACGGAACAGCCGATACAGGCGAGGTTGCACGTATAGAGCGGTTCGAGCATGACGACGGTTGGATAGCGTTTGTTGCCCGCTTTTTCCATCTTGGAGCGGTGTCGTTTCTGAGCCATCATAAACCCAATTGGGAAACGCATGAGTTCTGTTCTACCTTCCTTGAGGCGCGAAACCTGACGTTTCTGCACCGTTTGCTTCAAATGTGGAATGTGTTGAGAATCATAATACCCTCAACGATGCAAAAAAGAAAAGGGGAAATTTGCACTTCCCTGCAAGGTCTGTCCAAAGAGGCAGAAAATCGTTGAACTCTTCCCTCCCCCAAGCCGCTTGTTCTGCCCATCTGTCGAACAACGCATCCAAAACATTTCAGGTATATAAGTTGCGTTGTCTCCAAAAGGTATGATATGCTATCCCCATAGATTTGACAGGGGAAATTCTCTGTGATGGGAAATTTTGATACGATAGTCAATAAAAACCGCTATCAAATCAATTTGATAGCGGTAGATTTCGGGAGCAAAAACAAGACACGTCATAGCATACGGGACTTGGGCAATGTTGCGCTCAGAAATTGATATAGTTCGTCAATGTTGAAATCATAAGGACCTTTGCCGCCCTGATAAGTGATTTGTCCCGTCGCCGAAAGCACAAAAAGCCGTTCAGGCCAACTCTGAAACGTCTGCTCCGCTGCATTGTCCATGCTGTCAATGAGAGTGGGAATGGTCAAATCCAAGCCACGCGAACACGTCTCCGCCATTTCCGTGCGCTCGGTTAAGTTCTGCGGTTCCGCGAAGAAAATCCCAAATTTGATATTGGTCTCCACTTGCCAGCCGTCCGTCGGATGCGCCTCACGAATATAGACGACACGAAAATTCGCCCGATTCCGATACGCCTCAAACATCTCTTGCAGACGCCCCGCCTGCCGCCGAAACGGCGGTCAGGTGTAGCTTCCGAAAATCAGCACGGTGGGCAGTGCCGCGTCGGGGGCAATCAGCGGAACCGATTCGCCCGTTGCCAAATCCGTCAGCGTCAGCGGCGGAACGGTATCGCCAACCGCAAGGCGATCAGGAACCTCATAGCCGACTTCTGCCAAAACCGGAATTGCTTCGTTGGGAAGCACATCGTATTTTACAGGCAGTGGGATCATAGTTTGCCCTCTTGACTCTTTGTCTCTTCGGAATTTTGTGGTGCTTCGGGGCATTTGCCTTGGCGCACAACTTACGTAAAGGCAGCCCGCTCTGCACACCCAAATTATCACATTCGCTCGCACTTTACGCACGGATACTTTCAGTTACGCACCGGAGGTTTTAAACCCCCGTCTGGAAAAAACAAGCGTCTTTCAGACGCACACTGCCGCAGCGACTCCCCTCTCCTCTCAGGAGAGGGGTTGGGGGTGAGGTAAAGACGCTTGTACTTTGGGGTTCCGGGTACTTTCAGTACCCGCTATGTAACATGAGTGACTAATGCTCGTGATGGTGATGATCGCCATGCCCCTGACGGTAT